>NZ_WBKL01000009.1:0-19095 GCF_015714705.1 Nostoc sp. NZL
AGAGATTATGGCGGGAGCCTTCTCTCCGATTTAGGTAAACCAACTCGTGAAGCTGTTGCAGTCGTTTACCAAGCTGTTCATCAATATGGAGGCGTAGCACTTGGCGAACAGATAGGGCAATTTCTACTTGCTTTCTGGACATTAGGTGTAGGTATAGCAATGCTGAAGTCTTCTCTTTTCAAACCTTGGGTTGGCTGGCTTGGTTTAGCAACAATACCCTATTGGTTGATTGGACAAAGTGAACTAATCGCAACAGTTATTCCAACCACACCTACATGGAAACTTACTTCCATTGGTTTTATAATTTGGGAGATTTGGCTAATTGTAATTGGGGTATTTCTGTTAAAGATTTCTACTAAAAGAATAGCTCTCACTAGCTAATTATTAGTAGCTTGATTACGGTATCTGTAAATACAGCTAACCAGTCATGAAGCTACAGCTTCTGATTTAGTTGACCCGTCCAAAGGTAAGCTCCAATCTTAGAATACTCCTGAAATCCGATGCGGCGATATACATTTACCCCCATTTGCGAGGCTTGTAATGTTGCTACATGGTATCCAAGGGCATAAGCTCTGTGCAGTGCAGTTAATACTAGTGCTTTTGCGAATCCCTTTCCTCTTGCTTCTGGCATTGTTGCAACAACGTAGATGCCTGCTACTTGTGGATCTAGATACAATGCTGATATTACAACGGGCAAACCTTTCCACCAGCCAATAAAACGGATATATTCTTTGGAATCTATTCCCAAACTTAACTCTAAATCATAATAGGGATTATATTCGGAATCAGGAATTTCAAAGCCCACCATTGCAACTCGCACCCAATGCTTCAGGGTTTCGTGATCTTTAACCTGTGCGATCGCCAAATCTTCTACCACAAACAACTCCTCAGGTAAAGTCGATAAATCAATCGCCATCACAGGAAATTCACCTGAATTGCTTAATCCGTGGGCTTCTAAATACTTTCCTAAATCCGGTGGCTGAGTTGCTGTTCCTATCCACCAAAACATTGGCAGCTGCTGGGCAGTAAAGTAGTTGAGAGTTTCGGTGATGGTAGCATCGATTTGGTCAGGCTGGAGTTGGGCACAGCAAACACCGTTAAAAAAGGGAAAAGAAATGTCGGTAGAAAAACGAATCAGGTTAGATCCACAGTTGAGTTGGCGATGTGGTGCATTGCCATAGTTCGTCAAGAATGCAAACATATTGTTTTCGAGTACTCTCACTAAGTCAGGTGTCGATAAATCCTTTAAAATCAGGTTCACCTTCAAACTCCTAGTACAGAATTACACGAGTGAGCCTAACATTTTTAGCTAGACTAAGTAAGTCGGTGCAATAAAACCAAACTATGTAAATAAAAGTAAATAAAGCTCAAACTCTTTCTCTCCCTGCTCCCTGCTCCCTGCCCCCTGCCTTATTACAACAATAATTATTTACGCCGACTTACTTACGGGGGGTATATTTTTGTCCCTAAATACTAATCCACAACCAGAACAGCCGAACCTTCAATTTTTCCACTACGAAGCGCATCTAAAGCCTCATTTGCTTGAGTTAAGGGAAAAACATTTACCTCTGTACGAATTGGAACTTTGGGAGCTAAAGTCAGAAATTCTTCTCCATCTCTGCGAGTCAAATTAGCAACAGACCGCAACACCCTTTCTTCCCAAAGAATGTCATAGGGAAAAGAGGGAATATCACTCATGTGAATCCCCGCACAAACTACGACACCGCCTTTGGCTACTGCACGCAAAGCAGTGGGGACTAAATTGCCTACAGGAGCAAAAATAATCGCTGCATCCAAAGGTTCTGGAGGTAATACATCTGAGTTACCTGCCCAAGTTGCACCCAATTGACGGGCAAACTCTTGTCCCTCAAGATCGCCAGAACGAGTAAAGGCAAAGACTTGACGTTTCTGATAACAAGCCAGTTGTATCAAAATGTGAGCAGCTGAACCAAAGCCATAAAAACCTATTTTTTGTGCATCACCAGCCATTCTGTAAGCGCGATAACCAATTAAGCCACCGCACAACAGGGGTGCAGCTTGCAAATCAGGATAGCTAGGGTCTAGGGGAAAACAAAAGCGGTAATCGGCTACAGTGTACTCGGCAAAACCACCGTCGAGATTGTAACCAGTGAATTCGGCATAATCGCAAAGATTTTCCCGATTAGAGAGACAGTAGGGGCAGCGATCGCCACAAGTATAACCGAGCCAAGGAACACCAACTCGTTGACCTATACTAAATTTATCAACGCCTTCCCCCATCGCCTCTACAGTACCTACGATTTGATGCCCAAGTACCAAAGGTAATTTGGGATGCGTCAATTCTCCATCAACTATATGCAAATCTGTGCGGCAGACAGCACAAGCATGAACGCGAATCAGTACTTGCTCAGAATTGGGTTTTGGCTGTGGCAATTGGGCTAACCGTAGGGGTTGGCGTGGTGCTTCCAAAATCATCGCACGCATAAGCAATTCAATTTTTTTAACTAGGTGGTGGCAACTAACCTGGCTGCCAAGGTGATATCAGAATACGCGGTTAACTATATGGTAAGAACTTGAGAAAGGAACTTACTGCCATTGATCTAAAATATCTTTAAATAACACCTCTTCTATCCAGGTCTTGGTAACTACTGCCAGTGGTATTGCCATTAGTAGTCCCAAAGCTCCAAAAAGAGTAACGAAGACAATTTGCGCCGTCAGGGTGACAGCAGGTAATAGTGCCGCCTGTCTTGCCATGACGGTTGGGGTGAGCCAGTAGCTTTCAATATTTTGAATTACGATGTATAAAATTATTACTGCCCCGACTTTCCAAGGTGCATCAAGAAAAGCGATCGCCATTGGCAATACTACACTCAAAGTTGGGCCAATATTCGGAATAAAGTTGAGTAACCCTGCTAAAACTGCATGAGCTAGTACCAATGGTACTTGTAAAATCCATAGCCCTAATCCACTGAGTAGGCCAATAAATACCATTTCAATCAAAGCACCGATTGTCCAACCGCCTAAACCTTCTGCACAAAGGGAGAGAATCTCTTTAACTCTCCAACGGTAAAAGGCAGGGAATAAGCGGACAAAAGCTCTCCGGTAAGGCCGCGGGTTAGCAAGTAGCATCAAAGTCAGAACTATAACTAACAAAAGTTCTAATATTGCATTTACAGAGGTTGAGAAAAGAGCGATCGCCTGTTGTAATAGATTTGTAGCCCAAGGTTGTAGTTGTTCAATAAAATTATTGATGTCAGGAATTTCCGGCAAATAGATTTCTAGAATGCGTTTTTCTAACCAGTTGATAGCCCGTTGAATTTGATCTATTCCAGTTGGTAAAAGCACTATTAATTCCCGAAACTGTTGGATAAATGGCGGCACAATCAAAAAGAAAACGCCAACTAGCAGTGTTATGACAATACTTACACTCAGCCAAACCGCCCAAATCCGTTTGATTCCAAACTGCTGAAACCACAAAACCAGTTGATTAATCGCCACTGCCAATACTACAGCAGTAAACAACAGTAACACTAACTGCCGAATTTGCCAGAAGATGTAGAGCGAAACAATTAGTCCCAGCAACCCCAAGTATTGCCCTAATTTCATCTTGTCTTTCTCCTATGCTGCTTGGGCTTTTGTTTCCACCAAATTCCAATAAAACCAATGACAGCCGCTATGCTAATTAACACCAAAGGATTGAAGGCAATTACAAAACTAGCACCTGGTTCATACTGCCAACGCAATAACCAAAATGTGTCATTACCAATAACAAAAGAAGGCACTCTCAGAAAGCTGAACAATACAAGCAGCAACAAATTCATCGCGCTCAAGAAAAAGAATACTGACAAAGTGACTTTTAACCAAAACCAGAAAATGGTATAGGGTTTTTGTTTTGACATATACCAATACAGTTATTAAATACCGTAATTACAACTAAATTACGCCAAGCTTTGTTAACTAGTACCCTGCTATTTATAGCCTACTTCTTAAATGTGAATATCAGGTGAGAGCAAATCTAAAAATTGTTTTTTAGATTTTATACTTTAGGCTTGAAGTAGTTAATCACTTTTCAATCACATTTATTTTTTATAATTTTGATGTTTACGTAACGACCAAATGGGGAACGCTCAGACTTTACTCTCCCAATGGCCAATCTTGAGGCAAACAATATGACAGCAACATCTGAAGAAATCATGCAGCCACAGCAATGGCACAATCTAGTTGAATCGAAGGTGGCTTGGCATTTAAACACAAATCTAGAAACAGGTTTGACTTCAGATGAGGTGACAAAACGACGGGAACGTTTTGGTTCTAATGAACTCAAGGGCAAAGCTGGAACAAGCCCAATATTAAGGTTTTTGTTGCAATTTAACCAACCTTTGTTGTACATTTTGCTGATTGCGGGTGCAATCAAAGCTTTAATCGGACAGTGGGTAAATGCTTGGGTAATTTGGGGTGTAACCCTGATTAACGCCATTATTGGTTTTATTCAAGAATCGAAAGCAGAAAGTGCGATCGCAGCCTTAGCTTCTTCAGTACAAACTAACGCAACTATCCTTCGCAACGGTCAAAAGGTACAGGTTCCATCAGCAGAGTTAGTACCTGGCGATTTGGTGCTACTAGCTTCTGGAGATAAAGTACCAGCTGATTTGCGTCTTGTACGAGCGAAAAATCTGCAAGTGAATGAGTCAGCACTTACAGGTGAGTCAGTCGCTATTGAAAAAAATACCCGGCCCCTGGATGCAGATGCTCCTTTGGCAGAACGAACCAACATGGCTTATGCAGGTAGCTTTGTCACCTTTGGTACTGCTAGAGGGATTGTGGTGGCGATTGGAGAAGCTACGGAAACTGGGCGGATTTCCCAACTCATCGAGCAAGGAACCAGCCTGAAAACTCCCTTAACTCGGAAATTTGATAAATTTAGCCGTACCTTGCTGTACATCATTTTGGGCATAGCTGCGCTGACTTTTGCAGTCGGGCTGGGATATGGCAACTCATGGGCAGCAATGTTTGAAGCTGCTGTTGCTTTTGCTGTGAGTGCGATTCCTGAAGGGTTGCCTGCTGTAGTTACGGTAACACTAGCGATAGGTGTTTCCCGTATGGCTCGACGACATGCGATCGTTCGCAAATTGCCAGCAGTTGAAACTCTCGGCGGTGCTACAGTCATTTGCTCTGATAAAACTGGCACTCTGACTGAAAATCAGATGACTGTACAAGCAATTTATGCAGGAGGTAAAAACTATACAGTCACAGGTGGAGCCTATGTTCCAGAGGGAGAAATTTTGTTCGATGAACAGCCAGTGGATTTGCAGAATTCTCCTGTTTTGGAAGAATGCCTGAAAGCTGGATTGTTATGCAATGATTCTCATTTGGAGACCAAAGACGGGCAATGGCAGGTTGTTGGTGATCCCACAGAGGGAGGTTTAATAGTTGTTGCTAATAAAGTTGGCATGACTAGTAGCAACTTAGAAGAAGAAATGCCCAGGCTGGATATTATCCCGTTTGAGTCTGAGTTTCAATACATGGCAACTTTGCATGAAGGAGGAAGTAGGGAAAATTCTTCACGAGTCAGAACTATCTATGTTAAAGGTTCGGTAGAATCCATCCTCAAACGTTGTCAGCAGATGTTGGATGCTGAGGGAAACCTTGCCCGCATAAATGCAGAAACTGTACATCAAGAAGTTGATGCAATGGCTAACCAGGGTTTACGGGTGCTAGCTTTTGCGAAGAAATCTGCATCGGCGGCTCAAGATTCCCTCGATCATGCAGATATCGAAAAAGATTTGGTTTTTTTGGGATTACAAGGGATGATTGATCCACCCAGAACAGAAGCGATCGCAGCGGTGGAAGCATGTCAAAATGCAGGTATCCAAGTCAAAATGATTACAGGCGATCATGCGATCACTGCACGAGCGATCGCTGAACGTATGGGCTTCAATAAAAATGGTGAAGTTCTGGCTTTCACAGGTGCTGAACTTGCCCAAATGGATAAATCAGAACTGGCGACGGCTATAGAAGATGGGGCAGTATTTGCCCGTGTTGCACCAGAACAAAAACTCCGCATTGTGGAAGCCCTTCAATCTAAAGGAGAGGTTGTGGCAATGACAGGAGATGGTGTCAATGACGCACCAGCCCTGAAACAAGCAGATATTGGCATTGCAATGGGGGGTGCGGGTACTGAGGTAGCCAAAGAAGCCTCAGACATGATTTTGACCGATGATAACTTTGCCTCCATAGAAGCTGCGGTTGAGGAAGGGCGGACTGTTTACCGAAATTTACTTAAAGCGATCGCCTTTATCCTACCTGTTAATGGTGGCGAATCAATGACAATTTTAATTAGTGTACTGCTTGCCAGAGAATTGCCCATTTTATCTTTACAAGTTTTGTGGCTAAATATGGTTAATTCCATTGCGATGACTGTACCTTTAGCCTTTGAGCCAAAGTCAGAAAGGGTAATGCAAAAATCACCGCGCAGCCCCCGCGAACCATTACTTTCTAAAAGTTTAGTTAAGCGGATTCTGGTAATTTCTATCTTTAACTGGATTTTGATTTTTGGTGTATTTGAATGGATACAAAAAACTACAGGAAATATAGATTTATCTCGAACAATGGCAATTCAAGCTTTAGTCGCTGGGAGAATTTTTTATCTTTTAAGTATTAGTCAATTAGGAATTGCCCTAATTAATCAACTTCGGGGAGTTAGACAGACAGCAAGCGATGTCTCAGCAATTGTAATTGGCATAGCTTGTACAATAATTTTGCAGATAATTTTCAGTCAGTGGAATTTAATGAATAACTTATTTTCTACTGCTCCACTGAATTTAAATCAATGGTTAATTTGTTTTCTTATCGGTTTACCAATGATTGCAGTAGCAAGTCTAGTAAATCGATTCGACCCTATTGATTGATTCAACTCTGAGGAATTTGAACAACCCGCCACTCCTGAATACCCCAACGCCTCAGAACTGGTTCGGCACAACGGATATCATCTTCTGTGCCTTCTATCGTTACCAAATAATTTCCTTGAAATACTCGGTCGTTATAAAGTTTCGCGGCTTCTTCGGGAAGAAACCACCCTCGAAGTGCGCCAACCAGACCACCAGCTGCTGCACTAGCTCCACTTCCTAAAAGAGTTACTAAAAAAGACTCTACAGCTAATGCTGGGCCAAACCCAGGAATTAATAACACACCTAAACCAGCCACCAAAGTAAGTAAACCACCAGTCCTAGCACCTGCTAATGCACCCATTGTTGCACCTTCAGATGGAGTAATATTATTTTCGCTCATGTCGGTATCATCAAGTTGCTCATCTAGCTTGGGATTTTTGGTGATTACAGAAATCTTATTCATGGGAAAGCCACTATTTCTCAACTCGTCGAGCGCCTGTAATGCACGTTGCTTGTGAGAAAATATACCAATTGCATGTTGGAGTTGATCTGAAGCCATTTTACCTTTCAAAAGTATTAATGAACTGAGGATTGCGGATTAAATAACACTCGTATTTTATTCTCATCCCTTACTGGGTTTTAGTCTTTGCCTGATTTATCTTCAGTGTTAACAATAAATGTGACTAGAATGTGATGATAAAGGATTGAAGATTATTTTAAAGGGAGATAGATTTGTAAAGTTGTCCCTTCTTTTACTACACTTTTGAGACTAATATTACCGCCGTGAGATTGAATTATTTGTTGAGCAATAGCTAACCCTAAACCAAATCCCCCGGTTTTGCGAGAGCGTTTCTTATCTACCCGATAAAATCGCTCAAATATATATGGCAAATCAATTTCGGGAATCCCAATTCCATTATCCATAACTTGAATTACAGCCGAATGGGAATGAGTAAATAACTGCAACTGCACTTGACCACCAGCAGGAGTATATTTACAAGCATTACTAACTAAATTGACAACTGCTTGTCGGAGCAAGTTAACATCACCAAACACAGTTACACTGTTATTAGGCAATTTGGAAATCAAATTAAGATGTTGTGCATCTTGGTGTGTAATATAATCATTTGTTATTTGCACAAGTAAACTCTTGAGGTCAAGTTCTTGTAGCGATTCGGTGGGTAATTGACCTTGAGAACGTGCTAGAAACAACAGATTATTCACCAGAGTACTCATTGACTGACCGATATCAAAAATCTTTTGGAAGCGTTGACGCTGCACCTCAAGATCGGTAGATTTAGACAGAAAGCCAAACTGAGCATTGCTAATAATTGCTGTCAAAGGCGATCGCAATTCATGGGAAGCATCCGCTGTAAACCGTTGAAGATGATCGTAGCTGTGGCGAATTGGTTGCATCGCTAGTCCTCCCAACCACCAACCAGTCAGGGCAATTGCACCCAATGTAATGGGCACTGAGATTGCCAAAACTAGCCGAAATTCAGCTAAAGCACTTTCAAGAGATGTGATTGGCATCGCTGCTTGCATGTAACCAATTAATAAACCATCCTGGTAAACAGGCAAAGTTACCTGACGCAGCCATACCTTATCATCGGTTTTGATAGTATCAAATCCACCTAGTACTGAAAGGCGATCGCTTGGAGTCGCACCAAAAAATTGTACTAGTTGCTTTTGGTCATCATACCAACTTGCATACACTAGTTGACTATCTGCCAATGGTTGTACCATACTTCCCAACAATGGTACATGTTCCAAGTCTAGCTGTCGCCGACCATTGTACAGTTCTGACTTCACATTCGCTGCCATCACACTGGTTTTTTTATAAAGTAATCTATCCAGTTCCTCTAACTCATCGATGACTTCCACATAGTAAACTACCGCCGCAAAAGCAATCAAAATACCACCCATTGTTAGGGTGAACCAACTTGCGAGATTGCGACGGCTACGATTAAACATAAATTGTCATTAATCATTGAAGAAAAAATTTAAAATCTAAAATTGGCTGGCTCCTAATTCTTAACTTTATTCTTGTGGATTTAAGCGATAACCCATGCCGTAAACTGTTTTAATCCAGTCTGCTGCACCCAATACTTGCAAGCGCTGCCGCAACTTGCGTACTAGCACGGTTAAAGCATTGCTTTCTGGTTCCATACCCCACTCCCACAATGCTTCTTCAATCTGGTTGCGGTTTAAAACCTGATTAGGGTGACGCATCAAGTATTCTAATAGTTTTGCTTCACGAGGAGATAATTCTACTTTTACGTGACTTCGTTCTACATTTAATTCAGCTAAATACAATTGCAAATCTGCTACCCGCAGGCTATCTCCCTGCCAATTGGGGACTCTCCGCCCCAGAGCACGTACCCGCGCCAAGAGTTCCACCAAGTCTGCGGGTTTAACGAGATAATCATCTGCTCCTGCATCTAAACCCATAACTTTATCAGGCGTGGTGTCTTTAGCAGTCAACATCAACACGGGTGCAGTCTTACCAGAGAGACGATACTGGCGACACAGACTCAACCCGCTAATTGTCGGTAACATCCAGTCTATAATCAATAGATCGTAATCTTTTTCGGAAATCAGCCACTGGGCAATTTCCCCATCTTCCGCAGCATCTACAATATATCCGGCTTCGGACAGAATACCTTGTAATGGCTCTAATTGTTCAACATCATCTTCTACTAGTAATATCCGCATAAAACCTTTCGACATTAAGTCATTCCAGGAAAATTGCCAGCACTACTTAATAAGAATAAAGCTAATTTTTTCTTATATCTTATATTAGTACTATCCCAAGTCGAGAGTTAAAAGTGTTCTACCATAAGACATATTATGTATGCGTCAATAGGTAGTCTTCGGTGTTTATAACTTTGCCAATATCAGACTAGTTTATATTATATGTAAATTAATAATTTAAAATTTATGCCTTATTTACGGCCACAATTTTTACTACTTATTCTATCTTTACTATTGTTGGGAATTTCCTTTTGGACTGGTGGCGATTTGTTAACAAAGCAATTATTAGGATTCTCTTACAGGACGCTGGATAAGTTGCAAGCAGATACACTCCCACAGGTGAAGCTCACACTGAGTTTTAGAGTGATTGATCTGAAAATAGAGCAAGAACAAAAAATTACTCAAGTTAAGATTAAAACGGATAAGTCTGTGCTTAAAAGGTTAGAGTTAGAGTTCACTCACTCAAATTTTTCAGAAGTGGCGATCGCACAAGAATTGGGATTATATGCTCAAAAAAAACTAGAACTTAATAAACAAATACAGGTACAGATTCCGGTAAGCTTGAAAGTAATCAAAGCTGAAATTCAAAAAGAGCAAGGAATTAGTTTTGTTGAGGTTAGAACCGCCAACAATGCTTTGATCAAGTTGGATTTTGTAATCCCAGTAACTGAGATTAATATGGTAGAAGCAATGACTGCTCAATTACTAAATTTGTCTCCTGAAGAAGTCAGAAAACTAATCCGTTATCAAGTCAGAAATCAATCTTGGTTTAAATCACAACCCAAACAATGCATACAAACAAAGAAAGCCGCTAAAACTGAGATAATTTCAAATACTAATTGAAATGACACGGGAGCTAAAGCAAATCCCCAAACCAGAGAAATTGTCCCAGCTACCATCGCCGCAATGCGATTAATTTCGTCTTTAGTCTTCCAAGCCAAGAAAAAAGTCCCTAAACCAATTAATAATAAGACTACACTACTCATAAAGATATTCACTTAAGTAAGTGGGCAAGAATAAATCATACTATTTTAAGCAATGTAAATTTGATTAAATTAGCTAGTAGTAAAAGCTTCAACCCTTACTACAAACCTTTAATTATTCACGCCTATTTATAGCGGTTCTCGTTTACGTGAGGTACACCCGTAGGGGCACGGCAATGCCCATACGTGTCAACTTAAGGTGAAACCCATCCTAGAAGCAGCTTTTAGATATTGTCTCGTTGTCTTGTTCCCAGTCTCCGACTGGGAATGCCGTCCTTGGGGCTGCCGCCTCCCTTGCTGGCGGCAAAGCCGCTTTTGAATAGCATTTCCAGCCCAGAGGCTGGAAACGAGATTTGAAAAGGCTTTTAGCTTAAGTTGACACCAATGGGCAATGCCGTGCCCTTACGAAAGATATGGTTTTTAACCTTGCCCCATATTTGGTATTTCTTGTCAATGCGTAAGTCCTATCTGTACCCAGAATCAGTGGCGAAAGAGTCGCCAAATTCCCCACTTCACCAAGGATTGCCAACCATTGTGAATCCAGCCCAATAATAAGGATGGGTAAGTAATTGCTCCCCTTCATCAACACTGTTAGCAGGTAAAGGCAAGCTCCCAGCTACTCCCAAACCTTGCACTTGACCATCCTTTACGTAAATCTGCCCTTTAGCCATACCTACCTGAGCAAGTCTTAGAGCTTCTGCCTTAATAGAAGATGTCCTCAAGTTCTCATAAAATTTCGTCATCAACGCTGCTGTACCAGCATCGTTGACCGACCAAAGACTCGCAACAGTAGTTTTCACACCTGCCAGCACTGCTAAACCCGCAAATCCCAGTTCGGACTCTTCATCCCCCAAGGCTGTTCTACAAGCACTCAGCACCAGCATTTCAACTTCGGGTTCATTCAAGCGCAACTGTCGTAGTTGGTTCAAGCGTAACTTGTCTTCCCACAGTTGAATATAGGAATTACTCAAAGTACCAGCAGCAAAATCGGCATGGGTTGCCATGTGAATAATCCCAAAAGGTTGTTGGCGGCGGATAGTTTTGAGATTTTCTAAGGTGGCTTGCTTGTCCAACAATAATTTGCCTTGCCAGAGTTTAGACACCAGTGTTGATAACTCAAGGGGGACTGCTGGTAAAGGCTCTTGTCCTTGAGTACTCTGAGAAACCCCCAGCGCTAAGATTTGAGATTTTTTAATGTCTTTATAAAGGGTGTTAGTCAAGCTCAGACTGGGCATCAAACCAATGCTGTATTTTTCTACTAGAAATCCCTTACCATCGTGAAGTGCTGCTATTGGGGTTGAACGTAACCCAATATCTGGTAAAAAGACCAGATTGTTGATTTCTCTTGCCTGTAAATCTGCCTCTAGTGGTGCAATAATCCAGCGATAAAGTTGTTGAGATGAACGCAGATAACCGGTGCGGCGCCGATTTTGTGGACTAACGATTTGGTTGCGAAATTCCTCAGCTACTTGGAGAACTTTGGCTCTGGTCGTTTCTGGGATGCGCTTGCGGATGGGGTCACCTTTTCCAGTTACTACCACTAACTCCAGTTGATCGCTACCCTGCTCTGCTATGGTATTCAACTGTTTAGTAAATTTTTTAGCTTTACCTAAATTTCCCTCTGGTAGAATCTCCACAGGGACAAAGCTAGTGTAGATAAATGCAGGTTTCACACCAGTCGCTTCTTCAATTTTGCGAGCAATTTCTTTGGCATCATCTAGTGTTTTAGTTTTAGGAGTGGGTATACCTAAATGGTCGACAAAATCATCTGTGAAATTCCCTTCGGGAGTGGGATTGGTATCAAGAACGGGGTTATCAATATTAGGATTATTGGTGCCAGGGTCAATCGGTTTACCTGGTAGATTGCACTGGAATGTACAGGGGGCAGGAGCCGGAGTAAAAGTCGGGGTAGGAGTCGGAGTAAAAGTCGGGGTAGGAATCGTGGTAGGAATCGTGGTAGGAGTTTGACTGACGTTGATTCCTACCTGTACAGGTGCAGAAGAGGAAACGCTATCATTTGCACTAATTACAAAGGCATTGAGTGAGCCATTAGTATCTGCCGGAGGTGTGTACACCAAAGTATCGCCGCTAGATAAGGTAGTAACACCAGGGATAACGGGAAGGCCATTGACAGTGAGATTTCCTGTATTCACCACATCAACCTGAATGGAGGTGATGTCATTATTAGTATCGAGAACCAGTGCAGCCAAACTAGAGAATGTTAAGGTTACTGCTTGATTGGTCTGGGTATTGGGTAGCGATGAGTTTGCCGTTAATGTAGGAGGAGCGTTGACGGAAGTAATGGTGATATCCGTTGGAGTGCCGCTAGCATCTCCACCAGTGGGCAAGACTGGAAAGCTATTTGAAGCAACGATAGAATTGTCGCCTGTATTAATTGACCCTGCGGTGCCATTGACACTCGCATCACCTACTGTAAATGGCACATTGTTTGGGCCACCATCGTGTCGAATTCTGATAGTACCTTCCGCAGAAGGAGTAGATTGAACGTTTGGAGTAGTAGCGATCGTGACACCTGTATCGATATCATCGACAATAATCGTCCCTATTCCTTGAACTAATCCGTTTGTCAGTACTTGGATATTACCACCTTGAAGGGTATTAGCATCACCAAAGTCCGTTGTGGCCTGTGCGTTTATGCTGCTAAAGCGAATTGTGCTGCCAAAGTTATTGGTGGTTTGTAAAGTAACGTTACCACCTGTAGCACTTGCATCACCATCCACTCCGGTGGCAGTTGCTGAGGCATCAATAGCGCCATTAACGATGATATTATCTGTGGCAGTTAAAGTAACTGCGCCAGCTGTGCCAGTAAATTCGCCACCTCCGGTCTTGACTACAGACGAGTTAATTGCCCCTGTGGTGATACTGCCACCTGTGGTTGTTGCTACTACATCGCCACCCCTACCTGATTCACTAGCATCATTGGAAAAGGAATTAATTGTATCTGTGAGGATATTGCCTGCGGCAGTCAAAGTCACTGTTCCCGGGATGCCACCACCACCACCGCCACCATTATCGCTGGTGTTAATCTGATTAAGGGTAATTCCACCATTGTTGCTTACAACTTGAACATTACCTGCTGAATAGCCTTGTCCACTAGCAATAATGTTGCCTGCACTAATGTTGCCAGTTGTCGCAGACAAAGTTACATCCCCGCTTCTACCGAAATCACGAGTTGTGTTTAGATTTCCCAGTAATAAGCTGGCTCCTGAAATGTTAATGGCTCCTCCAGTTGTCGCAATTGTGTTGGTAGGGTCAACAAAGTTTACAGAACCGTTTTGTGAGGTTAGGCTGAAGCTACCACCGCCCAAGGTTAAAGTAGCAACACCATCGGTAGTCACTCCGAGGGTACCTCCTGTGATGTCATTAATGGTAATATTCCCTGTAGCCTGTAAGTCGATATTTGCACCGAATCCTAAAGCTGCGATCGCACCCCAAGAAACAGTGTTAGCTCCAATATCTGGAGCGTCAAAGGCAATATTGCCAGCTGTGGCATCAAAACTACCCACTCCACCATCGATAATTGTCAATGTGCTGGGGTCTAATAATAAAGTGCCAAAGCTACCATTGGGGGCTGAAGTATCTACCAAACCGTTGAAAGTCAAGAAATTTTTGCCTGATACTTCTACAAAACCACCATTCCCAGCATTTGCTCCTCCACGAGCCGAAATATTACCAAAAAACTGGGTTGTATCGTTACCCCAAACAATGACGCGTCCGCCGTTTCCATTCAAATTACTATCGGCTGCAATGACGGACTTGGAGTCAACATAAGTCTGATCTGCGTTGGGTAAAGTCCCCTTACCTTGGTAATCACCGCCAATTAGCACTGTACCGCCACCATTGCTTCCAGAGGCGTTAATATTGGCATCAATCACCGCGACTCGTTTACCCAAGGCAGTTACTGTCCCGCCTGTTTGACTCGATACATCCACAATGCCCGAAACAATCGTTGTACCTGGAGTTGTAGGAATTGTGACATTAGAGCCTGTTAGTTGCACAGTTCCATCAGGATTGGCTGTTAACCCAGTGTTACCAACCGTGAGCAATTCTGGTAAAGATGCAATGGGAATTGTCCAGTTATTAGGTTGGTTGCTACTAGAGGCGAGGGGCTGAATTTCCAGACTCAACAGATTTCCTGGCTGACTGAGACGCACCCAATTTTCCCCTGGTACGGATGTGACAGTAATCTGCCCTCCCGGTGCCGAAAGCTGCCCAGTGTTTACAACCGTACCGCCTAATAAATTCAAATTTTGCCCAGTACCTACTGCCAAATTTCCAGCATTTGCGATCGCTCCTGGCTGGTTGGTACTAAAAGCAAATCCGTTGGGGTTCCCAATTAAAGTGGTGTAGTTATTAACACCAATAGCGTTGAACCAATTGCTGCCAAAACCAATACCATTGGCTGTTGTCGCCGTGAAAGCACTGGGAACATTTAAGCTGGCATTTGATCCAAAAATAAATCCGGCTGGATTCATCAAGAAGAGGTTAGGATTGCCACCTGTTACCTGAATTAAGCCATTAATAATGGAGGCATTCCCGCCTGTGATCCGACCAAGAATATTTTGCAGCGCCGGACTGGCTTGAAAGTTGGCGATTTGTTCTGGTGAAATCCCAAATTGTTGAAAGCTATGGAAGAGGTTTACACCATCTCCTGAAGTTGTACCGCCGGTGATATCAAGTCGGTTGCCGTTGGGTGTAACAATTGTGTTTGTCCCATCAGCAGCAGGAACAATTTGTTGTGCTTGGGCTAATTCCGCACTCATCGCTACAATAGCTAGCACTGAAGCGGCGATGCTGGACACTAGAGATTTTTTACGACGCAATATGAAGCGACCTGCTGGCAATTCTACATCGATTTCTAACTTGTCTGCTAATCCGCGTCGCCAAAGTGCTTGAGCGATCGCCTTCTGCGACCAGAGGACTTGTTCTGTTCTTCTGCTAACAGATATGCTTTGGGAATGAATCCGGTAAAGGTAGAGTGGCTCTTGAACCCGGTGTACTTGGGCTACTTCTGAAAGTCGCAGACATAGGTCATAATCATAGGCACACCCAGAGAACGATTCGTTAACACCTCCCACCTGGTCGTAAACCGACCGTCGCATCAGGCGGAAGTGAAACGTCATGAAGTTTACCAAAAGATTTTCTTGGGAGTAGGGAATACTACAGCGATCGCCATAACCAAGAACTTTGCCGTCTGGATCGATATTTAAGTAGTCGGTATAAACAAATCCCGTTTCTGGGTGGCGATTAAGTGCTGTAGCGGTTTGGGCAAGGGCGGTAGGAGCTAGGATATCATCACTGTCAACTATACCGATGTAAGTGCCACTAGTTTGGTTAATCGCTGCCTTACAAGCCGCAGCAACTCCTTGATGATGTCCTTGGACTACCCGCACTCGCCCATCTTGTTGAGCATATCCTTTAGCGATCGCCACTGATTCATCTGTGGAGCCATCATCCCAAATCAGTAGCTCAAAGTCTTGCCATGTCTGTACTAAGACGCTGGCGATCGCTTCTTGAAGGTAAGCCTCCCGATTGTAATTGACGATGACAATGGAGATCAGTGGTGACATCGAAGTAATCCCAAGTTTTCTACCTGCTTACCAGAATATAATGTTAAGGGCTTTTACTTAGTAATGATTGCTGTTTATTATCTTTTAGTTACAAATTTTCTTAAATTTGAATGTCAAAAATATGATATTCAAATACTCATGCACCCGTAGCATAACCAAAAATTGAAATCAGCCATGTCGTAAGATCAGGCACACCACCGAAAAGAAATGACAAAAGGAACAGAAACTCGTGTTAAGTCTGGAGCAACGACTCAGCAAAGAATTGTCTATCTCTCTCATCAGTTGGACACTTGGCACAGTCTGGCAACTAGGAAATGGAGTCAGCACAGTTTCAGTTTCAAGTGTGGCTTGCTAATTCTCCCTGCGGTCTGGATTGTAACTGCCAATGGACTTAGAGCTAAAGCCGATATCTCTACACCAAACCCGGCTGAAAATAGCAATCATCCACAGTTACAAATAGTACAGGAAACAGAACCTTCTCCGGCAACTGACTCTAATCAACCAGAACCGAACCCCCAATCACCTCCACCACAACGCATTCGGGTTCGCAAAATCCAGGTAGTAGGTAGCACAGTATTTACTGAAAATGACTTTAATCCAGTTGTCAAACCGTTTGAAGAACGGGACTTGACTTTAGAAGAAATCAGACAAGCCGCAGATGCTGTTACTCAACTTTACCTAAATAAAGGCTATATAAATTCCAGAGCGATTCCAGACACTCAGCAAGCTAGTACCGCTGATGGTGTTGTGGTAATTCGGGTGTTTGAAGGGCGTTTGACAGAGATTGAGATCGAAGGGACACGGCGATTAAACCCATCTTATATTCGTAGTCGCATTCAACTAGGTGCCGGTATTCCTCTAAATACTGGTAAACTCGAAGATCAGCTGAAACTGTTGCGACTCGATCCCCTATTCACAAATGTGGAAGCGCGTCTGCGTCCAACGGGTAAGGTTGGTCAAAGTATTCTCATTGTCAGAGTTGAAGAGGCAAACCCTTTAACTGGTAGCTTGGGTGTAGATAATTATTCGCCTCCGAGTATTGGTGCGGAAAGGTTGGGTGTTGAATTAAGATCGCGCAATTTAACTGGGATGGGAGATGAGTTAGCAGGCTCCTATTACCACACGCTTTCTGGTGGTTCAGATGCCTTTGATTTTAGCTATCAAGTTCCCGTGAACGCCATGAACGGTAAAGTGCAGATTAGAGCGGCATTTAATCGCAACGAAATCACTGAGCCACCCTTTGATGCGCTTGGCATTCGAGCCAACCAGGATCTTTATGAAATCAATTATCGCCAACCATTGACGCGATCGCCCAGAGAAGAATTTGCCCTATCCTTAGGATTTACCTATCAAGATGGTCAAACCTTCCTCTTCGATAACCTCGCAACCCCCTTTGGCATTGGGCCTGATGCCAATGGCGTTAGCCGCACCAGTGTAATTAAATTTGGTCAAGACTATGTTAGACGCGAACCTCAAGGAGCCTGGTTTTTGCGATCGCAATTTAATTTTGGCATTGATATATTAGATGCAACTATCAACAATGACCCCATACCTGATGGTCGCTTTTTCAGTTGGCTAGGTCAAGTCCAGCGCGTGCAGCAACTCAGCAACGATCATCTGTTGCTCATCCAAGCAGACTTGCAACTAACACCAGATAGCCTTTTACCTTCTCAGCAATTTGTCATTGGCGGTGGACAGTCTGTAAGGGGATATCGCCAAAATATCCGTTCTGGAGATAATGGATTTCGTGTAGCTATAGAAGATCGGATCACAGTCCAGCGCAATGAATCTGGATTATCCACAATTCAACTCGCGCCATTTCTGGACATGGGAGCCGTCTGGAATCAGTCTAATAATCCTAACGTGCTGCCCGATCAAACTTTTTTGGTAGGCGCAGGTTTAGGATTATTATGGAATCAGGCAATGGGAATTGATAATCTCTTTTTACGACTCGATTATGGATTTCCATTTATCGATCTGAGCGATCGCGGTAATAACGCTCAGGATGATGGTTTTTACTTTAGCCTTCGCTATCAACCCTAGTAAAATGGTGCGTTAGGCTATGGCTAATGGTGCGGCACAGCTAATAACCGAACCTGATATAACTCATTGAGCAGCCATAGCACAGGCTGCGATCGCGAGTTGTTAATTTAAAACCTCATTTGTTTCATTTATGTCTGTAATCATTGCTGGAGAACGTAGTGGGGTGGGCAAAACAACAGTTACGCTCACCCTTTTAGCATCTTTACGTCGTCGCGATCGCCTAGTGCAATCTTTCAAGGTAGGCCCAGACTACATTGATCCGATGTTTCATCAACACGTAACTGGTCGCCCTTGTCGCAATTTAGACCCCGTATTGACTTCCGAAGCGTACATTCAGCAATGTTTTGCCCGTCATAGTCAACTGAGCGAATATGCCCTAGTGGAAGGAGTGATGGGGTTATTTGACGGAATTGGTCATGGACAAGAAAAGCAAAAATCAACTGATTTTGCGAGTACTGCACACATCGCACGGCTCTTAGATTTACCTGTGGTGTTGGTGATTGATTGTAGTCGCCTGTCTGGTTCTGTAGCTGCGATCGCTCATGGTTATCGATCTTTTGATCCCAGAATTAAAATAGCTGGAGTAGTATTAAATCGTGTGGGGAGCGATCGCCATCTCTCTCTACTCAAAGATTCCCTAGAACCCTTACAATTACCTATTCTCGGCGTGCTGCGCCGTCAAGATAACATCACAATTCCCGATCGCCATTTGGGTTTAGTACCCACAGCAGAACTTCCCGAACTCAACGCTTTAATTAATCGCCTCGCCGATTTAGGAGATACCTGCTTCGATTGGCAACATTTATTACCCCTATTAAAATCAAAACCTCTCCCTCATCCCCCTTATCCCCCTCATCC
>NZ_WBKL01000058.1:0-40409 GCF_015714705.1 Nostoc sp. NZL
AGGACGGCATTCCCAGTCGGAGACTGGGAACGAGACAATATCTAAAAGCTGGTTATAGACTGGTTTTTACGTTAAGTTGACACCAATGGGCACTGCCGTGCCCCTACGGGTGTACCTCACGTAAACGAGAACCGCTATAAACAGATTGCTAATTGTGCAGCTCTCTAGATACAAAGAAGTTACACTTGGTAATTATTTTTTATTAACTGTTTTAAATATTTTAACTATCTGCTTAACTGTCTTAACTGTCCACTTAACTGTCTTAAATGTCTTAACTGTCTTAAATATCGACTTAATTATTTGCTTAACTGTCTTAACTGTCCACTCGGATTGTTTTATCTGCTATTGCATTTTATTGATAAAGCTGACATTATTTGAAAGTATAGTTAAGCATATTGGTTTTAAGAATCTAGCTTACTTAATGAAAATAATGAAAAAAATTAATTAATTTTTGACTTTAATAAATACATTCTAATTTACTATATTTATCTATCGTATTCATTAGATAGCTAGCTATTTATGCCTTGGCGAGTATTATAAATTATCTTATTTTGGAGATTAAAATCTCATGAAAAACCAAGTATATAGCCAATCAGTCCTGACATTTGATGGTCAAGATGATTATATAGATTTTGGCAAAAACGATTTAGGTGGTGTTTTTGCTCAAGGAAGTTCAGCCTTTACGATTTCAGGATGGGTGAATCCTCATCAGCTAACAGATAAAGCTACTACATACGGGACACGCAATGTTTTTTTTGCCCGTTCTTCAGATCGATATAGTGATAATTTTGAGTTTGGCATCAGTGAATCAGGAAACCTAGATATATACATTGATGAGAATGTTGCGAAGGTTATCAAAACTTTTGGCAATGGAGAATTAACTGTCGGACAATGGCACTTCTTTGCCATTGTTTTTAATAAAGGTCAACTAACCATATATCTTGATGAGCATGAGTATTTTGGCTATTTTACAGGTGACTCTTTAAACAAAGCAACTAGTTCTCTGACTCTGGGTGCAACTTTACACAACAACATATATTTCACAGGTCAATTAGCTAACCTTAGTGTCTGGAATTACCCTTGCCCCCCAGTGGAAATCCAAGGGCATCGCTATCAGCCTCTAGTCGGGAATGAACAAGGATTAGTAGCTTACTGGACATTAAACGAAGGACAAGGGGCAACTATAAAAGACCAGACTGAAAATGGTCATGATGGAAAATTGCGTGGCAATCCCAGTTGGGATTTAGCCCAACTTCCATTTGGAATTACACAATCATCAAACGAAGAACAGACAGCCAGTAGTTCCGAGGAAGGAAAACCTGCGGAAACTGTGGTGCTAGAGGAAGAAAACCAGTTGATTGCAGAGGTTGCCTCCGTTGAAGTAACTGCGATCGCCCAAGCCGACTTGCAGCAAGAGTCCGTTGAGGTTCCCCCAATTGTAGAAACTGGCATTCCAGCCCAGACAACGACTGTAAATCCCAAAGAAAAAAAAGGGACAAAGAAGCAAAGCGAGAAATCTGCCAATATTCCAACTCCCCAGCCAAAGGGAGAGAAAGCCGAAACAGCTAAGGAAAGTGAAGTTCCAGCCGATATCCAACAGCAGGAACAACCGCAAACATCAACTCAGGAGCGATCGCAAAAAACTATGAATACAAAAGCCAATCCCAAATATAAAATTCTCGCTATTGATGGTGGCGGTATTCGGGGCATTATCCCAGCACTGATACTAGCAGAAATTGAAAAGCGCACACAAAAGCCCATTTTTAGTTTGTTCGATTTAATTTCCGGCACTTCCAGCGGAGGAATACTGGCACTCGGATTAACTAAACCCCGATTAGATTTAGAAGCAACTGATACTTCGCCCACCGCTCAATATAGTGCTGAGGATCTGCTGCAAATATATCTTGAGTATGGGGCTGAGATATTTTACGAACCATTCTGGGAACAAGTACTCGGTCAGTTAGAGGACATATTCGTCCAACCAAAATATTCTTCTGAAGGCAGAGAAGAAATTATCAGGCAATATTTTGGTGATACTCCTTTAGAAAATAATCTCAAAGAAGTTTTCGTAACTAGCTACGATATCGAGCAGCGAATTCCGATATTCTTTACAAACAAACTAGAAAAACAACAGACAGAATCGAAAAAGTTTCGCAAGTTATGCGGAGGTTTTACGCTTACAGATGCGGCATTGGCAACTAGTGCAACTCCGACTTATTTTGCTCCCCATCGCGTTGCCAGTTCTCATAATACCAACGGCTTTTATACTTTAGTCGATGGCGGAGTAGTCGCTAATAACCCAGCTAATTTGGCTATTTTAGAAGCACAAATTAGCAAACAAGAAAACAAACAAGTTCTGAATACAGAGGATATCTTATTAGTATCCTTGGGTACTGGTTCATTGACGAGTGTCTACCCTTATGACGAAGTTAAAAAATGGGGACTATTGCAATGGGCAAAACCACTGTTAAATATTGTACTTGACGGTGGGAGCGAAGTAGTAGCTGGAGAATTAGAACGGTTGTTTGAGGCTAAGAATAAAGGTAACAAAAACTCTTATTATCGATTCCAAACATTTTTAAAAAGTGAACTCGAAGCGATAGATAATGCCAAGCCAGAAAATGTGCGGCAGTTACAACTTTTAGGTAACACACTGATTCAAGAAAAAACTCAAGAAATCGATGAGTTGTGTAGTATTTTAACAACATAAATCTGAGGTTTTAAGAATAAGTTATGTAAAACAACCAGGTATTGGAGTTATAGCAAAATGGGGTTTTTAAGTAAACCATCTTATCGGATCGTTGCTATTCCTGGAGAAGGGATTGGGCCAGAAGTTGTGCAAGCTTCCTTAAAAATTCTGCAACACGTCGCTAAAATTGAAGGATTTACCTTGCAGGTAGACTATGGCTGGCTTGGTACAACTGCCTTTGAGAAATTTGGTAGTTACTTCCCTCAAGCCACCGCCGAATTGTGCGATGGAGCCGATGGGATTGTATTTGGTGCAGTTACTAAAGGTGGACTGCTAGAACTCCGAAAGCATTTTGACTTTTTTTGCAATCTTCGCCCAATCCGTAGCGTTAAAAGTCTTCTGCATAAATCTAGCCTTCGACCAGAGAAAATTCAAGAACTTGATATTCTCATTGTTCGAGAACTAGTCAGTGGAATCTATTTTGGCCCGTCTGGACGCTCCTCAGACGAACAAGGAAATTACGGGTACCATACAATGCGCTATTACGATGAAGAAATTCGTCGGATTGCTCGCAAGGCTTTAGAACAAGCGCAATGTCGGCGAGGATTACTCACCGTAGCCCACAAAGAAAACGCCTTACCTCATTTGCCTTGGACTCGTTTAGTTCAAGAAGAAGCTACACAGTTTCCTGGCGTTGTTGTCGAAGCCATGCTGGTAGATAACTTAGCCATGCAAATGGTTCTGAATCCCCAACAGTTTGATGTAATTTTGGCGGGGAATCTGTTTGGAGATATTCTCAGCGATATTGGCGGCGCATTAGTTGGCTCCATTGGCTTATTAGGATCAGCGAGTCTTAACGGTAATGGATTTGGTTTGTACGAGGCCATTCATGGTACAGCCCCAGACATTGCAGGTTTAGGAATTGCTAATCCTCTCGGAACCTTGGAAGCCTGTATTTTAATGCTTCAGCAATGGGGGGAAGTGCAGGCTGCTCAACACATTATTGCAGCGCAAGACCGAATTTTGGCTAAGGGATACCGAACAGCTGATTTGTTTACCGAAGGGGAGGAAATTTTAGTTAACACTGCAACCTTAGTTGGCCTTTTGCTTGAAGAACTTTCAGTGGTGCAACATTCTCAATTAGGAGTACTTCATGAGCCACACAAATAATGTTTTGCACCTTGGAGATGATATCAATACCGATGATATTATTCCTGCTAATCGGGCGACCAATGATCACCCCGATCGCTTAAAAAACTATGCTTTAGAACATGTTATTGGCGAAGGTGAACTGCTGAAATACGATGTGATTGAAGCAGGAGAAAATTTCGGGTGTGGTTCCAGTCGAGAAGTTGCCCCCATTGCCCTGCAAGCTGCGGGAATTAAAAAGATTCGGGCGCGATCGTTCGCCGAAATTTTTTATCGTAATAGCATCAATATTGGACTTTCCCTAGAAATTCTGGGAGAAAAACAGGAGAATCCTGTAGTTGATGCGATCGCAGCAGCAGGTGGATTAATGTCTTTTAATCAGCTGCGCCGTCAGGGACAGATCACCATTCCTCGCAGCCTGACACCGCTACGCCCCATGACTTTAGTAGAAAAACTCTTAGCTAAAGCCTCTGGAAACTCCTACGTTCAGCCAGGAGAGGTGGTTTTTGCTCAAGTCGATTTAGCCTTATCCCATGATGCTGTCGCTGGCCCCGTAGCCAAGACATTTTATAAGCATTATGGAGAAGAGGCAAAGTTATGGGACTCCCAACGGGTAGTTTTGGTAGCCGATCACTTTATCCAAGTCAACGACATCCGTGCTGATGACAAAGCTCATATCATGTATGAACAGATGATTGAGTTTGCCAAAGTCCAAGGATGCCACCTGTTTGATGTGGTTTCCCCAGGCGAAGCAGCAGGCATCTGTCATGTTTTACTCCCAGAAAAAGGGTTTGTCCGCCCAGGAATGGTAATTGCCGGTACAGATTCCCATACCTGCACATACGGGGCATTAGGAGCATTTTCCACGGGTGTAGGAACCACCGATATGGCTAATATTTATGCCACAGGAGATATGTGGATTCGTGTTCCTCCAACTCTAGTATTTGAGTTGTCTGGAACCTTGCCTGTTAAAATCAGTGCCAAAGATATTATCCTATTTATCCTGGGAAAAATCGGCTGTGCTGGTGCAACCAGTAAGGTAATGGAGTTTAGAGGCTCAATCCTCGCACAACTGCCATTTGATGAACGGTTAACTCTAGCTAATATGGCTGTGGAGTGTGGTGCAATATGTGGTTTGATTGTTCCTGACGAAGTAACCCGTGATTATCTAAAAAACCGAGTTTCAGAAGAATTTGTAGAGGTTATTGGCGATGCTGATGCTGAGTACGAAAAGGTTTATCAATTTGACCTCAGTGATTTAGAACCGCAAGTTGCACGTCCCCCAAAACCGGATCAAGTAGTTGCCATTAGTCAGTTAGAAGACATTCCCATTACCAAAGCTTTTATTGGCTCTTGTACTGGGGGTAAACTCTACGATTTAGCTCAAGCAGCCGAAGTTTTGAACGGTCGCCAACTGGCAGACGGTGTAAACTTGTTTATTGTACCTGCAACCGTTGAAATCCGAGAACAAGCCCAAGAGTTGGGCTATCTCGACATTTTTGAACAAGCAGGGGCGCAGATTCTCAAGACAGGTTGTGGGGCTTGTATAAATTCTGGGCTTGGGGTTTTGGCAAAAGAAGAAACAGGAATTTATGCAACCAATCGCAATTTTAAAGGACGCAGTGGCGATCCAACGGGCAAAAATTATTTAGCCTCACCAAGAACAGTGGCTATCTCTGCTGTAAATGGAAAAATTAGCGATCGCTTTGATTAAAGACTGAACTATCAGATCGGGTTGAATTTAGAGATAAAACTCAAAAAATATTAACCCAATCTAAGCGCGAATGACTCTTATTGAGCTTAGTCTAGGTTTTGAGAGAGGTTTCTTTATTTACAAAGATTCCATTCTCGTACCCTTCTTAATGTCTTAACCAAGAAAAAAAGGATTTTAGGTAATTACAATGGACGAAATCGTTAAAAAACTTGCTGGTCTAGGTCTTCCTGGGATAATTCTTGTGATTTTAACAGTCACATCAGCAGGTAGTAATGCTGCTATTGTTGCTGCCCTCACAGCCTTGGGAGGGCCCCTTGGCATCGTTGGAGGTATAGGATTGCTTGGTCTGATAACGGTTGTAGGGGATACTGTAGCGGGATATGGAATTGAAGCTGTTCTCAAGGCTATCTATACAGAACGTAGTAAAACTGAATCCGTGAGATTCCTCCTCAAAGAAATTAAAGATTTACCCATTTCAGAGGAGCTAAAACTCAAACTGAAAAATGAACTGAGTCCAGAAATCAATATTGATGTGGAAGAAGTTCAGCCGCCAAAAACAATTGAAATTGTCGAGGAATAATTTCACTATTAGATTCTTTGAAATTCCAGACACAATGGGATTAAATTAAGTGCGATCGCGCTTAATTCATCTCAACGGAAAAATGGCCTCTGAGTCCGATTGCACCGGAGTAAACCCTCACAGGCCATTATTCAAAATCATATATTTGACTATACCGTGAATTCCATATAAAACTCAGCAACATAATGCTTAACTGAACTATATTATTAAATGAAAAGCCCTAAACCCAGACAAAATAAATTTTTCTAATTACGAATTACGAATTACGAACTACGAATTACGAATTACGAATTATGTTTAAACAATATATTCATCAGTTATTTGAAGCCCAGGTTGCACGAACTCCGCAGGCTGTAGCTGTGGAATTTGGACAGAACCAACTGACATACCAGGAATTAAATATTAAAGCTAACCAACTCGCTCATCATTTGCAAAAATTAGGGGTGGGAGCTGAGGTCTTGGTCGGAATCTGCGTCGAACGCTCCCTAGAAATGATTGTAGCTTTGTTGGGAATTCTCAAAGCTGGAGGCGCATACGTACCACTAGATCCCGCTTATCCAGTCGAACGATTGACCTACATGGTGCAAGATGCTCAAATCTCTGTTTTGGTAACACAAGAAAAATGGTCTAGTTTAATATCTGATTATTCAGGCCAAGTAATTTGTTTAGATACTCAACAGGATGAGATTGCTAACGAGAGCGAGTGCAATCTTTTTAACACAGTAAAACCAAATAATTTAGCTTATGTCATCTACACATCGGGATCAACCGGAAAACCCAAAGGGGTAATGATTGAACATCAATCATTGGTGAATTTTACCCAGATGGCGTTGGCTCAATACAAAATCTCCGCGAGCGATCGTATTCTTCAGTTCACCTCGATAAATTTTGATGTATCCGCAGAAGAAATTTATCCGTGTCTTAGTTGTGGTGCAACTTTAGTGCTGCGAACTGAAGAAATGGCGAGTTCCTTATCATTATTTGTACAGAAATCTCAAGATTGGCAAATAACTGTATGGGATTTACCCACAGCTTACTGGCATTTAATAGTAAATGAATTAGTCACTGGTCAAATAAAATTACCCCAATCATTACGCTTGGTGATTATTGGCGGTGAACGGGCGCTACCAGAACAAGTTAAGATGTGGCTCAAGTTTGTAGGCAATTTCCCTGAATTGATTAATTCCTACGGGCCCACTGAAATTACCGTTGCAGCTACAATTTGCACTTTATCAAATTTGAGTGCAACGCAACTAGAGAGAACAGAAACACCTATTGGCAAACCAATGGGGGATAACATCCAAGTCTATGTATTGGATCAAAACCTTCAAACCGTCCCCACTGGAACAATAGGAGAAATATACATCGGGGGTGCTGGACTAGCACGAGGCTATTTGAACCGCCTAGAATTGACCGCAGAAAAATTTATTAAAAATCCTTTTAACAATTCAAAATTATATAAAACTGGAGATTTAGGACGCTATCTACCAGATGGCAACCTAGAATTTAAAGGACGGATTGACAATCAGGTAAAAATTAATGGCTTCCGCATTGAGTTAGAAGAAATTGAATCCGTTCTCAATCAACATCCCCAAATATCTCAAACCGCAGTCATTGTTCGTGAAGACACCCCTGGAAACAAATGTCTGGTAGCTTATGTTGTCCCCTACCAAAAGACGGAGATTAACTGCACAAATCTGCAAAGCTTCTTGAAAAACAAGCTACCTAGCTACATGGTGCCAACAGTCTTTGTTGACCTAGACGCTTTACCTCTCAACCCCAATGGGAAAATTGATCGTCAAGCACTTCCCGCCCCCAAACTTCAAGAAAACTTTGTCGCCCCTCGTAATGCCCAGGAAGAAACTCTTGCAAAAATCTGGTGCCAAGTTTTCGGCTTAGAACAGATTGGAGTCGATGACAATTTTTTCCAGTTAGGTGGTCATTCCCTAATCGCCACTCAAATTCTGTCTCGGATACGGGATGTTTTTCAAGTTGAGCTATCCTTTGGGCAACTCTTAGAAAACCCAACAATCAACGATTTAGTTAAGATTATTCTCCAGCACCAGCAATTAAAACAGTCATCCCCCTTAGCTAAAATTCAGCCAATTCCACGGGAGGGTTACTTACCTGTTTCCTTTGCCCAAGAGCGGGTATATTTTATTGAGCAATTAGCCCCCTCCATGAGCGCTTACCAATTTCAAGAGAGTTTGCGTTTCAAAGGATATTTGAATATATCTATCCTTGAACAAAGTCTGAGCGAAATTTTGCGCCGTCATGAAATATTCCGCACCACGTTTCCGGCAATAGAAGGAAAGCTGGTACAAGTAATCCACCCTCCTCAAGCAGTTGTTTTAACAGTTATCGACCTGCAAAACGTTCCTAAAGCCGAGCAGGAAGCTGAAGTACAAAGATTAACTGACGAAGCGATTCAAAAGCCTTTTGATATTAGTCAATTACCCTTAATTCGTTGGAAATTATTAAAGTTAAGTGACCAAGAATATGTGTTGGTTCATGTTGAACATCACATGGTGCATGATGGTTGGTCATTCAATTTATTTTTGCGAGAATTATTAACACTATATCAAGCATTCTCTGAAGGTAAACCGTCACCTTTAGCTGAACCCTCACTACAGTTTGCAGATTTTGCCCATTGGCAGCGACAGTGGGTATTAACAGAGCCAGCACAAGCCCAATTGGACTATTGGAAACAAAAATTATCTGGCTGTCCGCCCTTATTAGAATTGCCTAGCGATCGCGCGCGGCCAGCAGAACAAAGTTATCAAGGCGGAATGCTGCGGATGGAGCTTCCCCTAGATGTCTGCGAAGCCCTGAGAAATATGGGTCGTCAAGAAGGCGTAACCTTATTTATGAGTATGTTTGCGGTTTTCGTAACCATGCTCTACCGCTACACAGGACAAGAAGACCTTTGTGTGGGATCTGGGGTAGCTAATCGCCGTTGGCGGGAGACAGAAGGGTTAATTGGCATGATTGTCAACAACATCGTTCTACGCACAGATGTTTCTGGTAATCCCACCTTTCGAGAACTTTTGGCTCAAGTGCGTCAAGTAACGCTAGAAGGTTATAGCAACGAAGATTTACCCTTTGACAAGGTAGTAGAAGCTCTTAAACCAGAAAGGAATCTGAGCTATAATCCACTATTCCAGGTGATGTTCAGCTTTCATGATGCTCTTTTACCTGATTTGAATCTACCTGGATTGACCATCAAACAGCATGAAGCACTCAACAATAAATCAGCCAAATTCGATCTTGATGTTGTGGTTATGCCACGTTCTGAACAACGGGTAGGGCGCAATTCCAAAGACGAAGCCAAAGGAATAGAAACAGAAGGTATAACTCTTGTTTGGGAATATAACAGTGACCTATTTGATGCCGCCACCATCGATCGCATGATGGGTCAATATCAAACATTGGTAGAAGGGATTGTGGCTAACCCCGATCGACGAATTTCCCAATACCCTCTACTAACGCCACAACAGCAGCACCAATTATTAGTTGACTGGAACCAGACTAAAGCAGCTTATCCCCAAGGGAAATGTATTCATCAGTTAGTGGAAGAACAGGTAAACAAGACCCCTGATGCAGTAGCAGTGCAATTTGAGGGGCAAAAACTCACCTATCGGCAATTGAATGAACAAGCTAACCAACTCGCTCACTATCTGAAAAGCTTGGGGGTAAAACCCGATTGCTTAGTCGCAATCTGCATTGATCGCTCCTTAGAGATGATAGTGGGACTGTTAGGAATTCTCAAAGCTGGGGGTGCTTATGTTCCCTTAGATCCCGCATATCCAGCCGAACGATTGAGGGATATAGTTAATGATGCTCAAGTACCAATTCTGGTAACGATGCAGCAATGGGTAACCGTGGAAGCTGAACATTGCCTACAAATGGTTTGTTTAGATACTCAAAAGGCTTTGATTTCAAGCCAGAGTCGAGAAAATCCTGAGTCTAAGGTAGTAGCGAGTAACTTAGCCTATGTTATCTATACATCAGGTTCCACAGGCAAGCCCAAAGGCGTACTGATTGAACATCATTCTTTAGTTAATTTTACGCAAAGTGCGATCGCTGAATATAAACTAACAGAGTGCGATGCCTACGGCGGGCAAAGCCAACGCATTCTTCAATTTGCCTCAATTAGTTTTGATGCCGCCGCCGAAGAAATCTATCCCTGTTTAAGTAGCGGTGGGACACTGGTGCTGCGTAACGAGGAAATGTTGCAGTCTGTGTCAGCATTTATACAGCAGTCAAAAGATTGGGAATTGACAGTATGGGATTTACCAACAGCTTACTGGCATTTGTTAGTAAGTGAATTAGCCAGTGAAAATTTATCATTACCTGATTCATTACGACTGGTTATTATCGGCGGAGAGCGAGTGCTACCCGAAAAAGTTGCAATGTGGCATCAATTGGTGGGCAATAATCCTCAGTTGGTTAATAGTTATGGGCCAACTGAAACTACTGTGGTTGCAACCTTATCTGATTTGTCAGAAAACGCTCTCAATTGTCAGGAAGTATCTATTGGAAAACCTATTAGTAATGTTCAAGTATATGTGTTAGATAAATATTTGCAACCCGTTCCTATTGGAGTACCAGGGGAACTCCATATTGGCGGTGCAGGTGTAGCACGGGGTTACTTGAACCGTCCAGAATTGACCGCAGAAAAATTTATTTCTAATCCTTTTGAGAAAGTAGAAGAGAATAAGTTATACAAAACTGGGGATTTAGTGCGTTATCAACCCGATGGCAATCTAGAATATTTGGGGCGGATTGATTCTCAGGTGAAGATTCGCGGTTTTCGGATTGAACTTGGTGAGATTGAAACAGTCCTAAATCAACATTCCCAGGTGACTCAAGCTGTCGTCATTGCCCGTGAAGATATCCCTGGTAATAAGCGTCTCGTAGCTTATGTGGTTGGAAATCAAGGACAAGTTCAAATTGATGAAATTCGCCAATTCCTCAAACAGAAGTTACCCCCGTATATGGTTCCTTCTGCCTTCGTTACATTGGATCAGCTACCGATTACCCCTAATGGGAAATTAGACTATCGTGCTTTGCCTGCCCCAGATACTTCAGACAGAAATTTAGATTTAGGGGTTGTTGTTCCTCGGACTCCGATAGAAGAAAGATTAGTGGCAATTTGGGCTGAAGTGTTGAGACAAACAAATATCAGCATTTACGATAATTTCTTTGAATTAGGTGGCGATTCTATCATCAGTATTCAGATGATTTCTAAAGCAAATCTTGCCGGGTTACAGTTAACTCCAAAACAACTGTTTCAATATCAAACCATTGCTGAGTTAGCTACCGTTGTCGGCACAACCAGTCAAATCAAAGCGAATCAGGGGTTAATAACGGGTTCAGTACCACTAACGCCGATCCAACATTGGTTTTTCGAGCAAAATTTACCCGATGCTCACTACTTTAACCAGTCAGCCTTGCTAGAAATTCCAGCAGGAACACAACCTGAGTTATTAAAGCAAGTCTTGCAACAATTATTATTGCATCACGATGTACTGCGATCGCGCTTTGTCTTAGAAACGAATCTTCCGCAACAGATTAATGATGCGCCCCAAGAAACAGTGCCTTTCACCATTGTGGATTTGTCGGCACTTTCTCCAGAAGCACAACAAACTGCAATTAAAGCAAAAGATGCTGAACTTCAAGCTAGCCTAAATCTGTCATCAGGCGAAATTGTACGAGTTGCGTTGTTTCATCTGGGGATGAATCAACCAAGTCAGTTACTATTGGTTATCCATCACCTAGTGGTAGATGGGATCTCATGGCGAATTTTGCTTGAAGATTTGGCAACAGCTTATCAGCAAGTTAGCCGTGGCGAAGCAATCAAATTGCCCCCTAAAACTAGTTCTTTCCAAGAGTGGGAAAATCGACTCCAAGAATACAGTAAATCAGAAGCTATTGCCAGAGAACTTGATTACTGGTTATCTAGCTTTGAAAGCAATATTGCTCCTTTACCGATAGATTATCCATTCGAAAAAGAAAGCAATACTTTAAGCTCAACTGATTCTTTTACTCTCTTTTTAAATGAGGATGAAACCCGCGCTCTGCTCCAAGATGTTCCTGCTACTTACAATACACAAATTAACGATATTTTGTTGACTGCTTTAGTACAAAGCTTTAGCCAATGGACAGGAGAAAAATCGTTAGTTGTTGATTTAGAAGGACATGGACGGGAAGACTTATTTGAAGATGTAGACTTGTCCCGTACCGTAGGCTGGTTTACTACCTTATTTCCTATCCAATTAGAACTGAGTTCTGTTGATCAGTTAGGAGATTTAAAATTAGTTAAAGAAAAACTGCGCCGCCTTCCTAAACACGGTATTGGTTATGGTATATTGCGATATTTAAATCAAGATGCGGCAGTTCACAATAAATTCCAGAATTTGCCTCAAGCAGAAGTCAGTTTTAATTATTTAGGTCAATTTGACCAAGTACTATCTGCATCTGCAATGTTTGGATCTGTCAAAGAGTGGAAATCAGAGCAGAGTAAGCGAGGTTATCGTAGCCATCTCTTGGCAGTAAGCGGATTGATTCATTCAGGAAAGCTAGAAATCGACTTTGCTTATAGTGACAAACTTCACAAACGTTCGACTATTGAAAAGTTAGCTTTTGGATTTATGAAAGCATTAAGAAACCTGATTGATCATTGTCAATCAACAGAGTCACAAGGCTATACCCCTTCTGATTTCTCTGCTGCCAAACTTAATCAAAAACAACTTGATAAATTTATAGCTAAAATCAACAAAAAGAAAACTAACCATTAAGTGAATTACTAGTTGAATATCGCAATTTATATACTAAGGTTATGAAAGAAATTGTAATTAACTCTACTCAATCTATTGATGATATTTCTGCTTTAACTGAGCAGGAGCGACATGAAATATTAATTGAATGGAATGATACAAAGGTAGATTATCCTAAGCACTTATGTATACATCAGTTATTTGAAGCACAAGTAGAAAGAACTCCAGACAGTATTGCTGTTGTCTTCAAGGAGCAACAACTAACTTATCAAGAGTTAAACTACCAAGCCAACAAAATAGCAAATTATCTACAAAGTTTGGGTGTAAAACCAGAGGTGCTGGTAGGGATTTGCGTTGAGCGCTCCTTGGAAATGGTAGTGGGATTATTGGGCATCCTCAAGGCGGGTGGAGCTTATGTGCCACTAGATCCAACGTATCCGAAAGAGCGTCTAAGCTTCATGCTGTCAGATTCACAAGTGCAGGTGTTGTTGACCCAGCAAAAGTTCATTGAAGAGTTTGCTGGTAGCGTAACAAAGTTGGTTTGTCTGGATACTGATTGGGAATCGATTAATCACCAGCAAGAGAATCCGACTAGCAACGCTACATCTGAAAATCTGGCTTATGTCATTTATACCTCCGGTTCTACAGGAAAACCAAAGGGAGTAACTGTGCCGCATCGGGCTGTCAATCGGCTAGTATGCAATACCAACTACGTGAACTTTGTGCCTATTGATCGCGTTGCTCAAGCCTCAAATACTTCATTTGACGCAGCTACATTTGAAATTTGGGGATCTCTCCTTCACGGAGCTAGGTTGGTCGTAATTCCTCAGAATGTTGTGCTTTCGCCCCAGCATTTCGCAGCCTACATCCGCAAACAAAGGATTAGTATATTATTTTTGACGACAGCCTTATTTAATCAGTTAGCCAGCGTTGTACCCCACGCATTTAAAGAACTCCGACACTTGCTGTTTGGAGGCGAGGCTGTAGATCCTAATTCAGTCAAAGCAGTTTTAAGGAATGGAGCGCCACAGGGATTGCTACATGTATATGGGCCGACTGAGAGTACAACATTTGCTTCTTGGTATCTAGTGCAGGATATTCCAGAAGGGGCTACAAAAGTGCCGATTGGTCGCCCGATTTCCAATACACAAATCTATATCCTTGACTCCAAACTTCAACCAGTTCCTATTGGTACTCCTGGTGAATTATATATTGGTGGCGACGGCTTGGCTAGAGGCTACCTAAACCGTCCAGAATTAACTAAGGAAAAATTTATTACCCATTTCTTTGAGAAAGCAGAAGGGAGTAGATTATACAAAACTGGTGACTTAGCCCGCTTCTTACCAGATGGCAACATTGAGTTTTTAGGGCGAATTGATCATCAGGTGAAGATTCGCGGCTTCCGTATTGAACTCGGAGAAATTGAGGCGCTTTTGAGTCAACACCCGGATGTACAGCAAGCAGTGGTAATCGCTCGTGAAGATATCCCTGGTGATAAGCGTCTTGTCGCCTATATTGTGCTTAACCAAAAAGTTGATGTGAGCGCGACTACCCTCAAACGCTTTCTTCAAGAAAAGCTACCCTACTACATGGTGCCGGCAGTCTTTGTAATCCTAGACTCCTTGCCTCTCACCCCCAATGGTAAAGTTGATCGTCAAAATCTTCCAGCCTGCGATCGCACGCGCCCCGATTTAGAAGAAAGCTTTGTTGAGCCTCGCAACCCAATTGAAGAGAAATTAGCTGCTATCTGGACTCAGTTATTGGGACTTGATCTAGTTGGAGTCAATGATAATTTTTTCTGTTTGGGTGGTCATTCTTTGATTGTCACTCAGATGCTGTCTCGTCTGCGGGAAGTTTTCTCAGTCGATTTATCTTTTAATCAGATATTTGCCAATCCCACTATAGCTGTTATAGCTCAACTCATTGCCCAAGGTGGCGAAGAATCTCAATGGCAACGTCCAGCTATCAAACGAATTTCCTATGAAGGACTCGTGCCAGTTTCCTTTTCTCAAGAGCGAATATACTTCGTTCAGCAATTAGCACCCGATAACAGCGCCTACCAATTCCAGGCAACGATGGAAATTAAAGGTTCGCTGGATGTTCAAGTATTAGAACGTTGTCTTGGTGAAATTGTCAAGCGTCATGAAATCTTCCGCACAACTTATCAAGAGGTGAATGGTAGGCTATATCAGGTAATTAATCCACATGAACGAGTCAGTTTTGAAGTAATTGACCTCCGGGCAATTCCTGGATATGAGCGGGAAATAGAAGCACAAAAGTTGGTCGATGCAGAAATTCAAACACACCTAGATCTGACTCAACTACCAATAATTAAGTGGGTTGTATTTAAGTTAAGCGACCAAGAATATATATTGACCCATGTTGAGCATCACATGGCTCATGATGGCTGGTCATTTAACGTCTTTTTAAGTGAGTTGGTCGCACTTTATCAAGCCTTCTCTGCGGGTAAACCCTCGCCATTAACTGAACTAAGTTTTCAGTTTGCTGACTTTGCCTATTGGCAGCGTGAATGGGCTAAAACCGCAGAAGCTCAAGCCCAATTAGCTTATTGGCAACAAAAGTTATCAGGTATTCCGCCTCTGTTGGAATTACCTTATGATCGCCCGCGGCCAAAAGAGCAAACTTACAATGGCGATCACGTCAGGATGGAACTGCCCATTGATTTGTGCGAGTCCCTAAGAGTTTTCAGTCATAAAGAAGGTGCAACCTTATTTATGACGATGCTGGAAGCTTTTATAGTTCTGTTGCACCGATACACTGGCCAAGATGATATTTTTATCGGGTCTGCTGTTGCCAATCGCCGGATGCACCAAATCGAGAAGATAATTGGCATGATTGTCAATAACTTGGTTTTACGCACCGATGTATCAGGTAATCCCACCGTTCGGGAATTACTCAACCGTGTACGCAAAGTGACAATGGAAGCTTACGCCAACGAAGACGTACCATTTGATAAAGTGGTAGAGACGATCAGACCCATCCGCAACCTGAGTCACAATCCGCTGTTTCAAGTGATGTTCAGTTTCCATAATTCCGCCAAGCCACATTTGAATTTACCTGACTTGGACATCAGCTTGCATGAACCAGCTAGTAACAAATCTGCGAAGTTTGATATTGATTTCCTAGTCATACCGCGTTTTGAACAAAGTGTACAGCACGGTGCGAAAACGGGAGCGAAAGGAATCACCCTAGTTTTGGAATATAACAGCGACCTCTTCGATGCTGCTACAGTCCAAGCCATGCTAGAACAGTATCAAAAGTTATTAGAAGAGATTGTTGTTAATCCAGAGAAACAGATTGGTAAATTAGCTCTGTTAAATCAATCTCAAGAAAAACTGCTAGAGGAATGGAATCAGACTCATAGGGAATATACTCAGATAGATTGTATTCATAAATTGTTTGAGTCTCAGGTAAAGTTAACACCCGATGCTGTAGCTGTAGAGCAGGATGGTCAACGATTAACTTATCGAGAATTGAGCGATCGCGCCAATCAATTAGCCCACCATCTACAAAGTTTGGGAGTCAAACCAGAAACCTTAGTCGGTATCTGCGTTGAGCGTTCCTTGGAGATGATTGTTGGCTTATTCGGAATTCTCAAAGCTGGGGGTGCTTATGTTCCTCTCGATCCAGCTTATCCTCAAGAGCGACTGGCTGATATTCTCGAAGATACGCAACTGGGCATTCTGCTGACGCAAGAAAGATTTCAGGACAAACTACCAGATTATGCCGGAAAAACGATTTGTTTAGATACAGATTGGGAAATAATTGCTCAACACAGTACAGCCAATCCCATTAGCGAAGTTCAGCCCCATAACCTTGCGTACATTATTTACACCTCTGGTTCTACGGGTAAACCCAAAGGGGTGATGATTGAACAGCGATCGCTAATGAATTTTGTCATGACTGCTACGCATGAATATGGAATTAATGCAAGCGATAATATTCTGCAATTTGCGTCAATCTGTTTTGATACATCTATTGAAGAAATCTTCCCTTGTCTTGCGGTAGGTGCAACCTTAGTGTTACGCACCGAAGAGATGTTGCACTCCAGCGATGAATTTTGGCGGTGTTGCCGAGAATGGCAGTTAACTGTTTTGGATCTTCCCACAGCGTACTGGCACCAGTTAGTAGCAGAACTTACCTCTGAAGATACCCGAATTCCCGAAAGTCTCAGAATGGTGATTATTGGCGGAGAAGAAGCTCAACTCGAAAGAGGAAAGCGCTGGCACAGTAGTATTGCTCACCTCTCCCATCCACCTCAATTACTTAATAGTTACGGGCCAACGGAAGCAACGGTTGTCACTACCTTAAAACGTTTAAGCCCAACAGCCTCCTCTGTCAGCATTGGACGACCCATCAGCAATACTCAGGTTTATGTTTTAGATAAATATCTGCAAGCTGTACCTATAGGAGTTCCTGGAGAGCTGCACATTGGTGGGGCAGGATTAGCGAGAGGATATTGGAAACGTCCTGAACTCACGGCTGAGAAATTTATTGAGAATGCAACCTGCGATCGCCTCTACAAAACGGGTGATTTAGCAAGATTTCGCGCCGATGGCAACCTAGAATATCTCGGTCGAATTGACGATCAGGTAAAAATTCGCGGCTTCCGCATCGAGTTGGGAGAAATCGAAACAGTGCTGAGACAACACCCACAGGTCTTTCAAGCTGTGGTCATTGCTCGTGAAGACATTCCCGGACAAAAGCGACTTGTGGCTTATGTTGTTCCGCACCAGCCGCAACCAACCACCGATGAATTGCGCCAGTTCCTAAAGCAAAAGCTGCCTAATTATATGGTGCCTTCAGCGATCGCGCTGCTGAAAGCTTTACCAATGACTCCGAACCAGAAGGTAGATTACCGCGCCCTCCCAACACCCGAATTTTCACGGAGGGTAGAAGATAACTTTGTTGCGCCCCAAACCTCTATAGAAGAGAAATTAGCGGCAATTTGGTCGGAAATTTTAAGACTAAAACAAGTCGGCATCCACGATAACTTCTTTGAACTGGGCGGAGACTCCATCCTCAGCATTCAGGTAATTTCCCGTGCCAATCAGGCGGGTATCCAAATTGCTCCCAAACAGCTATTTCAGTATCAAACCATTGCTGAGTTAGCTGCCGTGGCAGGAATTACTCGCTCTATCAAAGCCGAACAAGGATTAGTAACTGGCAAGGTGGCGCTAACGCCCATCCAACATTGGTTTTTCGAGCAAAAATTGCCCGAACCTAATTACTTTAACCAGTCAGCACTATTGGAAGTGCCGCCAGATTTGCAACCAGAGCTATTGCAGCAAGCCGTGGAACAATTATTAGTGCATCACGATGCTTTGCGATCGCAGTTTGTACGTCTCCCCTTCTTTACGAGACGCTACGCGAAGGGAGAATCACAGTTTATACAAGAAGGGGAAAACTGGCAGCAGTTTAATGCCCTGGCTCAGGAAGTTGTGCCATTTAGCGTCATCAATTTATCGCACCTGCCGCCAGAAGAACAACAAACAGCAATGAAAGCGGAGAACGCTGAACTCCAAGCTAGTTTGAATCTATCTACTGGGGCGATCGCACGAGTGACGTTGTTTAGGTTAGGCAACAATCAACCTGGACGCTTACTGTTCATCATCCATCACTTAGCAGTAGATGGTGTCTCGTGGCGGATTTTGCTCGAAGATTTGGCTACGGCTTACCAGCAAATCAGCCGTGGCGAAGCTATTAAACTACCACCAAAGACAACTTCTTTTCAATATTGGAGCGATCGCCTGACAGAATACGCACAATCAAAGGCAGTCACAGAGTTGGATTACTGGCTAAGTCAATCTAGTATTCAAGTTACAGCTTTGCCAGTAGACTATCGTTCTAGTAAAGACAATAACACCGTAGCCTCAACTGCTTCTGTGTCACTTTCTTTAAATGAAGAACAAACCCGTGCCCTCTTGCAGGATGTACCCTCTGCATACAACACTCAAATTAATGATGTGCTGTTGACTGCCCTAGCGCAAAGCTTTGCCCAATGGACGGGAGAACGTTCTCTGCTTGTTGATTTAGAGGGACATGGACGAGAAGACTTGTTTGAGGATGTAGATTTGTCGCGGACTGTAGGCTGGTTTACTACCTTATTTCCCGTTCACTTACAGCTAGAAGAAGTTGACTATCCAGGAGAGGTTTTAAAGTCAGTTAAAGAACAACTGCGGCGCATTCCCAACCGAGGGATAGGCTATGGTGTGTTGCGATATTTGTACCCGGATGAAACAATACGCAGGAAACTACAAGCGCTACCCCAAGCACAAGTAAGTTTTAACTACCTTGGTCAATTCGATCAGGTGCTTAAGGCATCTGCTGTATTGGGTTTGGCTCAAGAATTCAAAGCTGAACAGAGTTTACTTAATCAGCGCAGCCACCTATTAGGAATAAGTGGATTTATTCGTGCAGGAAGGCTGGAAATGACTTGGACTTATAGCGAGAAAGTTCATAAGCGAGACACTATTGAACGTTTGGGTTTTGGATTTATGGAGGCATTGCGATCGCTTATTGTCCACTGTCAATCTCCTGATGCGATCGGTCATACACCTTCAGATTTTTCAGCAGCCAGACTCAGCCAAAAACAGCTTGACACATTCCTAGCCAAAATTAACAAAAATAATTAGTCATTGGTCATTTGTCAAGAATCATTTTTTATTCTCCCCACTTCCCAGTCTCCAGTTCCAACTCAGAGGTAGTTTCATGAACAATATCGATGATCTTTATGAACTTTCGCCCATGCAGCAGGGGATGCTGTTTCATACCCTTTATGCGCCAGAATCGGAAGTTTATTTTGAGCAGTTGCTTTGCATCCTCTCTGGAGAATTAAATTTTATTGCCTTCCAGCAAGCTTGGGAACAGGTTGTTGCACGACACCCAATTTTACGCAGTTCCTTTTATTGGAAAGAGATAGAAAAGCCCTTGCAAATGGTGAGTAAGCAAGTGGATCTTCCGTGGGAAAAACTGGACTGGCGGAATTTCACGCCCGATGAACAACAACAGCATCTAGAGGATTTTTTGAAATGCGATCGCCAAAAAGGATTTGAACTGGATGTTGCTCCCCTGATGCGCTTCACTATCATCCAGCTAGAGAACTATACTTACCAATTTATCTGGAGCCATCATCATATCCTCTTTGATGGCTGGTCGATGCAGATTATCCTCAAAGAAGTTTTAGCTTTTTATGAAGCACATCAGCGAGGCGAACATTTACGCCTCCAGTCTGTTCGCCCCTATCGAGAATATATTGAGTGGTTACAGCAACAGGATATCGATCAAGCAAAGAACTTTTGGCAAACAACTCTCCAGGGTTTTGAAACTCCTACTTTTTTGGGAGGGAACAGGGGGCTGGAAACATATAATGAACAAAGTTTTCAATTATCTCAAACGGTAACTGAAAAATTGCAATATGCAGCGCGACAGTACCATTTAACTTTGAATAATTTGGTGCAGGGAGCATGGGCGTTACTAATGTCACGCTACAGTGGGGAAAGCGATGTGGTCTTTGGTGCGACTGTATCCGGTCGTCCACCAACCCTTGAGCAAGTAGACTCGATGGTAGGGCTATTTATCAATACTCTTCCGATAAGGGTAAAAGTTACAAATAAGACAGAATTATTACCCTGGCTCAAGCAATTACAAACCCAAGCATTAGAACAGCAACAGTATGCTTATTGTTCCCTAGCAGAAATTCAAAAGCTCAGTGATATTCCTCCAGGAGTGCCATTATTTGCAAGTATTTTAGTATTTGAAAATTATCCGCTAGATTCTGCTAAACAGGAAACCAAAAAAACTTTAGAAATTAGTCATATTAGTTGTTTTGAACGCACAAATTATCCTTTAACTGTAGTTATTAATCCTGCTTCACAATTGTCTGGCAGAATTGTTTATGATACTAGCCGCTTCGAGGAACAGACAATTGCCCGCATGATTAGACATTTCCAAACATTGCTAACAGGAATGTCAGTTAATTTACAACGAAATATTTCCCAATTATCTTTACTCAGCGCAGATGAAGAAGATCAATTGATTCTGCTAGAAAATCAGCAAGAAATATATTCTATTAATTACAAATGTATTCATGTTTTATTTGAACAACAGGTAGAAAAAACTCCTGATGCAGTAGCAATTGTATATAAGCAACAAAATTTAACTTATCGAGAACTAAATAATCGTGCTAATCAATTAGCCCATTATTTACAATCACTGGGAGTTAAACCCGAAGTCCGGGTGGGAATTTGTGTAGAGCGATCGCTAGAAATGGTAATAGGAATACTGGCTATCCTCAAAGCGGGTGGAGCATACATCCCCCTAGATCCAGCTTATCCTTCAGAAAGACTGGCGTTCATGCTGGAAGATGTACAGATACCGATCTTACTAACGCAAACTCATTTGCAAGATAGGCTCCCAATCAATAATCAAACTGTGGTTAATCTTGACTCAGATTGGAAAATCATTGCTCAACACAAAGAAGACAATTTACATAGCGAAGTTAATCCAGAAAACTTAGCTTATATCATTTATACCTCTGGCTCAACAGGAACACCAAAAGGAACAGAAGTTACCCATCGTAGCATTATTGGTTTTATATTTGGGGTTGATTATATTCACCTTGATGCAGAACAAATTTGGCTGCAACATTCATCAATTTCTTGGGATGCACTAACCCTAGAACTTTGGCCGCCCTTTCTTTACGGTGGGCGTTGTGTACTTTATCCAGATAAAATTCCCACACCAGAAGGCTTAAGCCAGATTATTCAAGAACAAAGAGTTAACATCCTATTTCTAACTACGGCTCTATTCAATCTCATGATTGACATGATGCCGGAAGGTTTGTCAGAAATTAAACAACTGATGTTTGGGGGAGAATCCGTTTCTGTTCCTCATGTTCGTCGCGCCTTAGAATTATTACCGGGAACGCAATTAATTCATGCTTATGGCCCTTCGGAATGTACAGTTTTTACTTGTTGCTACCCGATTCCTAAACAACTTGCTGAAAATGTGCATTCAATTCCTATTGGAAAACCCATCGGCGACAGACAAGTTTACCTACTAGATAAAGATTTGCACAGAGTTCCCCTTGGCGTTTCTGGAGAACTTTATGTGGGTGGGGCAAGTGTTGCTAGAGGTTACTTAAATCAACCAACATTAACCCGTGAAAAATTTATTCTTAATCCTTTTGTTGAGGGAGATAAACTTTACAAAACCGGAGATTTAGCCCGCCGTTTTCCTGATGGAAACCTGGAATTTATCGGTCGAATTGATACACAGATGAAAATTCGCGGCTTTCGCATTGAGTTAGCAGAAATTGAAGCGATTTTACTTCAACATCTTGACATAAATCAAGTCGTTGCCATTGTGCGCGAAGATGAACCTGGGAACAAGTATTTAGTGGCATATCTTATTACCAAGAATAATCAGCCAACACCTAGCAGTCTGCGAAACTTCCTCAAGAAAAAGCTGCCTGATTACATGATTCCCACGGCTTTCGTATTTCTAGAGGCATTACCTTTAACGCCCAATGGTAAAATCAATCACCGTGCTTTGCCTGCCCCAGATACTTCCCAAAGAAATCTAGAGGTTGATTTTGTTGCTCCTCGCACGCCTACGGAACAAGAATTAGCCACGATTTGGACTGAAGTTCTCAAAGTAAAACAGGTTGGAATTCACGATAATTTTTTTGAATTGGGGGGACATTCTTTACTAGCTACCCAAATTATTTCTCGCTTGAGAGAGGTCTTTTCTCTAGATTTTGCTTTACGTTATTTGTTTGAAAATCCCACCATTGCTGAACTCGCCGAAAAAGTGAGCGATCAACAAATTGAGCAAGCAGAGAATGATGATTTAGCAAGTATTTTGCAAGAGGTAGAGCATTTATCAGAACAAGAGGTAACGCAGCAATTATTATTTTGATGATTAAAACTCATACAATAACCTTTATGATACCTAACTTATCTAAAATTGGTGCTCAAATGTCGAGCCTTACAGGTGTTAAGTCCATAGCAAAAGACATTATTGAAACACTACAAACCAAGCAAAAACAAGATTTTATTAATTTAAGTGCTGGAAACATCAATGTATTCGTATTAGCCTGACAGCAAGCGATGAACAAATCGAAACTGCTATGGAACGTTTAGCCGAGGTCATTCAACAGGTTTAGCAACGCAGTAGTTTCAAGAACTCATTTACCGCTATTTCATTATTATCGTCAGGCGATTTTCAACATAATTGTCAGGAATAAAATTATGAGCGATCTACTAAAACGTCTTGAAAATCTTTCACCAGAAAAACGAGAATTAGTCCTACAAAAACTAAAAAAACAACAGCAACTCTTTGGACAGGATAATGACAGGAAAACTCCACTTCTAACACCCACATCGAGACAACAATCTCTTCCTCTCTCTTTTGCACAAGCTCGACTGTGGTTTCTCGACCAACTAGAAGGCGAAAATTGTGCCTATAATGTCCCTTTTTTCTGGCAACTTAGTGGATTTCTGAATATAGCTGCTTTAGAACAAGCTCTTAGAGAAGTTGTTCAACGTCATGAAGTCTTACGCACTAGTTTTGCAGTTGTCGATGGCGAACCAATACAGGTGATTCACGCTCATCCCCAACTGATGATGCAAGTGCTAGATTGGCGACAATTGACAGAAGAAAACCAGTTAAGCAAAGCGCAGCAGTTAGCGACAGAAGAGTTACAACAGCCATTTGACTTATCAAACCCTCCTTTACTGCGGGTAAAGTTGTTGCAACTGACTGACCAATCGCATCTGTTGTTGCTCGTCATCCATCATATTGTTTGTGATGGCTGGTCAATGCAGATATTCAGCCGTGAATTGTTCAGCATTTATAGCGCACTTTGCGCCAAAGAACCGTCTCCATTACCCGAATTATCTCTGCAATATGCCGATTTCGCTCACTGGCAAAGACAATGGCTACAGGGAGAGGTACTCGAAACCCAACTTAATTACTGGCAAAAACAATTAGCCGCAGTTCCACCCCTGTTAGAATTGCCCACAGATAGACCCCGCCCATCAGTTCAAAGTTTCAGAGGGCGTAGTGAGTTTTTAGAACTGAATCAGGATTTAACGCAGAAGTTGAAGCGTTTAAGCCAGGAATCAGGAACTACTCTGTTTATGACTTTACTGACAGTATTTACGCTGTTACTTTCGCGCTACAGTGGTCAAAAGGATATTGTCGTTGGTTCTGCGATCGCTAATCGCAATCGTCGAGAAACAGAATCACTAATTGGTTTTTTTGTCAATACCTTAGCTTTACGTACCAATCTGCAAGGAAATCCAAGTTTCTTAGAATTACTTGAACGAGTCAAGCAAGTAACTCTGGATGCTTATGACCATCAAGATTTACCCTTTGAGAAACTGGTTGATGAATTGGGATTGGAGCGATCGCTCTCTCATCATCCCCTGTTTCAAGTGGCTTTTAGCTTGCAAAATGAAACCCAGCAGCAACTAGAAACCAATGGATTAACTCTGACCCCCTTCAAGTGGGAAAACACAACGACTCTGCTTGATTTGTCGCTGATTTTCCGCGAAACTCCTCAAGGTTTAATAGGAGAGTGGGAATATGCAACCGATTTGTTTGCAGCTAAAACTATTCAACGGATGACGGGACATTTTGCAGTTTTAGTTCAGCGAATTGTCGATAATCCTCAACAACCCATCGATACCCTACCGTTGATTACAGAAGCTGAACGTCAGCAACTGCAAAACTGGAATCAAACTCAAACTGATTACCCCGACGATAAAACTTTGGTTGACTTGTTTGAAGCTCAAGTCGCCAAAACTCCTGATAATCTCGCCTTGGTTTTTGAATCTCAAAGCTTAACTTACCAACAACTCAATCACAAAGCCAACCAACTCGCTCATTATCTAATTCAAAATCACCAAATTCAGCCAGATACCTTAATTGGTATCTGCGTTGAACGGTCTTTAGAAATGATTATTGGTGTACTCGGTATCCTCAAAGCAGGTGGTGCATACCTGCCGATTGACCCTAGTTATCCAGAAGATCGGATTCAGTGGATGTTACAAGATAGTGGAACTTCGGTGTTGTTAACCCAAAGTTTCCTGACAGAAAAATTACCTCTAACTCAACTAGAAAATCCCTGTCAGATAATTTATTTAGATCAGACAGATTTTTCTGAGACGTTAATAGATAATCTCAGTCCAAAAAGTACGCCTGATAATTTAGCGTATGTAATTTATACTTCTGGTTCGACGGGACGACCCAAGGGGGTGATGATTGAGCATCGAGGGTTGACTAATCTGGCTTCTTCTGTGGCTAACACTTTGCAAGTTCAACCCCACAGCCGTTTTCTTCAGTTTGCTTCTTTTAGTTTTGATATTTCTGTTGCTGAAATTGCTCCCACTCTAGCCACGGGTGCTTGTTTATATCTTGCTAAAAAAGACACTTTGTTACCCGGTCAGGGCTTGGTTGATTTTTTAGGCGATCGCAAAATTTCCCACATTATTGTACCCCCCTCCGCTTTATCGGTATTACCTCAAGCGACCTTACCCGATTTGCAAATTATAGGCGTTGGTGGTGAAGCTTGCCCAGCAGAATTAGTAGCACAATGGGCAACTGGGCGAAATTTCTTCAATGGCTATGGGCCTACGGAATCTACAGTTAGTGCGAGTATAGGCGTTTGTGAACCTAATGGCAAAAAACCGCCCATTGGTAAACCGTTATCCAATGTCCGCATCTACATTTTGGATGCTCACAATCAACCATTACCCCCAGGAATACCTGGAGAATTATGCATTGCTGGCGTTGGTTTAGCACGAGGCTATCTCAACCGTCCCGATTTAACCGCCGAAAAATTTATTGAAGTTGAATTATTTGGCAAAATTGAGCGAATTTACAAAACTGGCGACTTGGCAAGATGGGAAGCTGATGGCAACCTTGAGTATCTCGGTCGCATTGACGATCAGATTAAACTAAGGGGCTTCCGAATCGAGCTTGGTGAAATTGAATCGCTATTATTGCAACACCCTTCAGTTAAAGAAGCGGTTGTTATTTTATATGAAACTGATCATAATCCCAGGTTAGTTGGTTATATTACGGCGGCAGAAAAATCCAGCAATTTAGGCAGTCAACTCAAGGATTATCTGAAAATTCGCCTGCCGAATTATATGGTTCCTAGCCAGATTATGGTGTTGGATCAGTTGCCCCTTACACCTAACGGTAAGCTAGATCGCAGAGCGCTACCAGCGCCAGATACAGTCACTTCGACTAACTTTGAAATACCAGTCACGCCAACGGAAGAACTGCTGGCGACTTTATGGCAAAGTCTCCTGAAAGCTAAGTCCGTTGGCCGCCAAGATAACTTCTTTGAATTGGGTGGACATTCTCTGTTAGCAACCCAATTAGTTACCCGCATTCGTGACAGTTTTGGAGTGGAATTGCCTGTCCGCAAGGTATTTGAGCAAAGCATTTTATCTGAGTTGGCAACAGAAATTGACAAAGCATCTTCAGTAATTGCTTTACCTCCCATCACACCACAACCTGAAAATGCTCCTAAAACTCTGTCCTTTGCTCAATCGAGACTCTGGTTTTTAGCCCAACTTGAAGGCACTGGAACCTCGGCTACCTACAATATGTCAACGGCTCTGCAACTTGAAGGCAAGTTGAATATAGAAGCGTTACGTGCAAGCTTTGATTATCTCCTCGATCGCCATCCCATTTTACGCACCTATTTCCCAGCCTTGGAGGGACAGCCGCAAGTAGTCGTCCAAAATCTAGAGGATATAGAAGTACTGGCAATCGCAGATTTACAATCACTTAATCCCCAAACTCAAGCAGAAACTGTACAACGGTTATCAAATACCCACGCCCAAGAACCCTTTGACTTAAATACTGGTCCTCTGTTCAAAGCGAAATTGCTGCAACTAAGCGAACAGAAAAATGTATTGCTCTTGAATATGCACCACATTATTAGTGATGGCTGGTCAATGGGGGTATTTAAGCGGGAATGGGAACAGGCTTATTCAGCTTTTGCTACGGGGGATACTCCAAATTTGTCACCGTTGCCGATTCAGTATAGCGATTATGCAGCTTGGCAGCGCAGTTGGTTACAAGGAGAGATTTTAGAAAATCAGGAAAATTATTGGAAACAACAACTAGGCGATGCTCCCCGATTGCTAGATTTGCCTACCGATCATCCCCGTCCAGCGCAACAAAGTTACGAAGGTGGGCGCGAGGAATATTGTTTGAGTGGCGAATTGACTGAGAAACTCAAAATCGTCAGTCAAAAACACGGGGTTAGTTTGTTTATGACCCTGTTGACGGCTTTTAATATTTTGCTATTGCGTTACAGCCGTCAAGAGGATTTATGTGTTGGTTCTGCGATCGCTAACCGCACCCACAGCCACACAGAAGGGTTAATTGGCTTTTTCGTCAATACATTGGTATTGCGGAGCAAAATCAAGCCAGAGCAAGGATTTAGTCAGTTACTCCAACAAACCCGCCAAACTTGCTTAGATGCTTATGCTCATCAAGATATTCCCTTTGAATATTTGGTAGAACAGTTACAACCAGAGCGCAGTTTGAGCCATAACCCCTTATTCCAAGTGATGATTGTGTTGCAAAACACCGAAGGGGCGGGGACAAATGTTAGTTTACCAGGGCTTGATATTCAATGGTTGGATCAAGATTATCCATTTGCCAAGTTTGACTTGACACTTGACCTTTGCGAAAGGGATGGTCAACTACGCTGTATGTGGGAATATGCCACCGATTTATTTGAAGCAGAAACCATTCGGCGCATGGCGGGACACTTTGAAGTCTTGCTTGAAGCAATCACTGAAAATCCCCAGCAGATGGTCAGTAAGCTGCCCTTGATGACAACAGCAGATATCCAACAACTGCAACTTTGGAATAAAACTAACACCGATTATCCCAAAAATCAGACTTTAGTTACTCTGTTTGAACAACAAGCAGCACAAACGCCCGATAACATTGCGGTGGTGTTTGAAGACCAAAGCCTGAGTTATCAAGAACTGAACCAAAAAGCTAATCAGCTAGCGTATTCTCTATTAGAACTCAAAGCAGAGCAACAATTACCTGATAATCCATTGATAGCGATTTGCGTAGAGCGATCGCCAGAAATGGTTGTTGGCTTGTTTGGTATCCTCAAAGCAGGTGGGGCGTATGTACCAATTGACCCCAATTACCCACAAGAACGCATTCATTTCATGCTCGAAGACTGTGGAGCAAGGGTTTTGCTAACCCATAGTCAACTCAAAGATAAATTAGCGATCGCAAATAAAGAAACTCTCCCCCACCCCGTAGTAGAGACGCGATTAACCGCGTCTCTACCGAAGGTACTATGTTTAGATAAAGATAACTTTGCCAACCAATCTACAGATAACCCAAGTTGCCAAAGTCAACCCAATGATTTAGCTTATGTCATTTACACATCAGGCTCCACTGGGCAACCCAAAGGTGTACAACTACTACACCGTGGTTTAACTAACTATTTGCACTGGGCCAAAGACTTTTATGCAGTAGCGCAAGGGCAAGGTACACCTGTGCAGTCTTCCCTTAGCTTTGATGCAACCATTACCTCTCTTTACCTACCTCTAATTTGTGGGCGTACCACCACCTTAGTAAGAGAAAAACAAGAGATTGAAGCTTTAGCAAACATTGTCAAACAGAACAAACATCTCTCCCTTGTCAAAATCACACCGTCCCATCTGGAAATCCTAAATCAGCAACTCAATGCTGATGCTATGCCAAATCGGGTTAATGCCTTTGTTTTAGGCGGTGAGGCATTACATACCAACCAGATAAGACCGTGGCTGACTCATGCCCCCAATACCCGTTTGATCAACGAATATGGGCCAACAGAAGCGGTTGTGGGGTGTTGTGTCTACGAAGCAACTGGGAAGATGGATCTAATTGGCGATTTATTAATCGGACAGCCAATTGCTAATGCACGTATTTACATTTTAGACAACCAAAACCAACCCCTACCTCCTGGTATTCCTGGCGAACTTTGTATTGCGGGTGCTGGTTTAGCCCGTGGCTATCTCAACCGTCCCGAACTGACAGCAGAAAAATTTATAGAACTCGACTTATTTGGCGAACGAGAACGAGTCTACAAAACCGGAGATTTAGCCAGATGTTTGCCTGACGGTAATTTAGAATATCTGGGGCGAATTGACAACCAAGTAAAACTGCGCGGCTTTCGGATTGAATTGGGTGAAATTGAAGCCTTGTTAGCCAAACACCCGAAAATTCAGCAAGCAGTTGTGATTTTACAAAGAGAAGATGCGATCGCTCAACGCTTGCTAGCTTATATTGTACCCACACCAACAGATAAAGACTTTGAAGATAAAAGTCTGCAAGTTGAACAAGTCGAATTATGGCAACAAGTTTTCAGTGATAGCTATTCTCAGCAACAAACCCCAATCGATGATCCAACTCTGAATCTAGCTGGTTGGAATGATAGCTACACAGGAAAACCCATTCCCCAAGCAGCGATGCGGGAATGGCGAGATACAACGGTTGCCCAAATTCTGGAACTTGAACCCAAACGGATCTGGGAAATCGGTTGCGGGACAGGAATGTTGTTGTTTAAAATTGCGCCCCATTGTCAGCATTATTTGGGTACAGATTTTTCACTTGAAGCGTTGCAGTATATTGAACAACATCTCAAACAGCAGTCTCTTAACGACAAAGTTACTTTAAAAACCAGTGCAGCTAACCAATTTGATGGTATTGAGACCAATGCTTATGACTTGGTAATCATCAATTCTGTTATCCAGTATTTTCCCTCTCTGGATTACTTTTTACAAGTGTTGGAGGGAGTTGTTAAAGCTGTGACAACTCAGGGTTCAATCTTTATTGGAGATGTGCGTAATCTTCAACTACTAGAAGCTTTTCACACCGCAGTCGAGTTTTATCGCGCCCCCGATTATCTGTCAATTAGAGACTTGCGTCAACAGATTAAAAAAAGCATTGACACCGAAGGCGAATTACTAGTTGATCCTGATTTCTTTATTGCCCTAAAACAAAGAATTCCTCGGATTACTCAGGTGCAAATTCAATTACAACGGGGTTATGCTCAAACGGAAATGAGTCGTTTTCGTTATGACGTTGTTTTACACCTAGATCAGACAGATACTCCCGTTGCCGAACCACAATGCTTAGATTGGCAAGCTGAAAAACTTAATTTGGAAACAATCGAGAGAATTTTAACAACTCAGCAACCGGATTTGTTACGCATTAACAATATTCCGAATGCTCGTCTAACCTCAGAAATGGCGCTGTTAGAAGAAATTGCTCAATTAGATAGTACTGTTTCAGATTTAAAAGCCGCAATTGCCCAAGCCAAACCGGGGATAGAACCCGAAGCGTTCCGAACTTTAACGCGAGATTTACCCTATACGGCTTTTATCCAAAATAACCCTACAAATTTTGCTAATTACGATGTTGTTTTTCAACGGAATATCCCCGGACAAGTTACATTGCCACGATTTACTCAAGGAGAAAACTTACAACTCAAACCTTGGCAAGATTACGCAAATCAACCGTTGCAATATCGCACTAATCAAGTTGATCCAACTTTATTAGCTGAATGGCGAGATTTTCTGGTTCAAAATCTGCCTGATTATATGATTCCTAGCCATTTCACTGTCTTAGAAAAACTACCACTAACACCAAATGGAAAAGTAGACCGGAAAGCTTTACCTGCACCCAATGCAACCGTTTCATCAACAGACATTGAATTACCTGTAACCTCGACAGAAAAATTGCTGGCCCAATTGTGGGCGAAGCTGCTTAAATATGCAGCGCTCGCCCGCCATGATAACTTCTTCAATTTGGGGGGTCATTCTTTATTAGCCACTCAACTGTGCTACCGCATCCGCGACATATTCAACGTAGAACTACCTCTGCGTAGGGTATTTGAGTATCCCACCCTCACTGAATTAGCAAATTATCTCGATACCTGCATTTGGATTAATGCCTCCACCGCAGATATGCAACCTTTAAACTCAGACGAAGAGGAAATTGAACTGTGACGCAAGTATGACCTGGAAAAGGATCAATTGCCACTTACAGCAGTAGTCTTTTGTCAAACGAAATCTGAATCTTTTCTTTTTTAAGGAGTATAAAACAATGGAAACCCTTCCTATCAAAATCTACGATGATACCCTGCGCGATGGAGAACAACAAGCGGGCGTTTTCTTCTCTTATCCAAATAAACATCAACTCGCCCATTTAATTGCCCAGACGGGGGTTCATGGAATCGACGTTATGCCCTTTATCTGCGAACAAGAAACTGAACTAGCTAAAACATTAATATCAAAAGGATTGGATGGTCTGATTTTTTCGGCTACCTTAATGAACAAGAAGTTCATTGATCAAGTAAAAGACTGCGGTATTAAGCGAATCGTCATGATCTATGCGCTTTCTGACCGACTACTCTTTTTGAGAGATCCTCAGATCCGTTTGATGAGCGAGTTTCAAGGAAAAACTATTGATGATGACATCCCAGCTAAAGTAATCGATAGAATTCGCCAAAATGCTATTGATTCAATTGTCGAAAATTTGCACTATGCCACAAAGGTTGCAGGACTCACCGTAGACTTTGCAGGCGAGGATACCTCAAGAGCCGATTTTGACTTTTTAGTGCAATGTATCCGCTCTTTTAGTCCTTATATCGAACACTTTATCCTCTGTGATACAGTAGGAATTCTCACTCCAGAAAAGAGCTATGTCTGGCTTAATGACCTGCTCCAATCTACTACAGGAGTAGCATTGGGTGTACACTACCACAATGATATGGGTATGGCTCTCGAAAATACCCTCCAGTCCCTGATGGCGGGAGCAACTTTAATATCGGGTACTTTTTGCGGGATTGGAGAGCGAGCCGGAAATGTTGCCATTGAGCAGGTGTTAAATGGATTGCGAGTCCGCTTTGGAATTGAAGTCAGTGGAATTAATTATGATGCGATCGCAGCAGTAACTAATTACATTGATAAATTAGGAGTTCGTCCCGCTCGCCCTTACTCTCAAGGTGCTCAAAGGCATGAAACGGGTGTTCATATCAATTCTTTGTTGTCTGACTCCAAAAGCTATGATGCTTTTGCTCACAGCACTATAGACGTTATTTTCGGCAAATGGAGTGGAGCTAGTAATTTCCAATATCTGTTTGAAAAACAACTCCACAATCCCCAACCTAGAGAGCAATATGAGAAAATGCGCTCCGCAATCAAATCTCTTGCTATTGAAGAAGAACGTTATTTTACAGCAAACGAAGTGTTGGAGTTATGGAAAAATGGGGCCTTTAATTAATCCGTGCGATCGCGCAGCGTCTCCGTTCGCGCAGCGTCTCCGCCAGGAGAAGGAGAATCGCATTACCTGCGGGAATGAAAAGAAAATTGAACTATGACACAAAAAGAGCAAGTAGTTTCTTTAATGCTGCGTTTGCAGAACATCGGATGCCGAATTTGGGCTGAAGATGATAAATTACGTCTGCGTACAACCAAAAACGCCTTAACTTCTGAACTCAAGCAGGAAATTCAAGCCAACAAAGCAGAGATATTAGCCTTCTTAAATTCTGCCAAAGCCGGATCTGTCATTGCAGAAGAAATTCCAACCTTGCCAGATGATGCCCCAAAGCCCCTTTCCTTTGCTCAACAACGCCTCTGGCTGTTAGCGCAACTCCAAGGGCCATCAGCTAGTTACAATATGCCGATGGTTTTACAACTAGATGGAAACCTCAATATTGATGCTTTGCATTCTAGTTTGGCCTATCTGCTGAATCGGCATGAGAGTCTGAGGATGTATTTTCCCACAGTGACGGGACAACCTCAAATTGCGATCAAAAATTTAGATGACATCGAAGTTTTAACTGTACAAGACTGGCGAAACCTTAATGAACAAATTCCGTCTCCAACTATCCAGCATTTTATCGATGCTCATGTTCAAGAACCCTTTGACTTAAATACTGGGCCTTTATTTAAAGCAAAATTGCTGCAATTCAAACGGCAGAAATATGTGTTGCTCATCAATATGCACCACATTATCAGTGATGGCTGGTCAATGGGAATCTTTGTCCGTGAGTTACGACAAGTTTATACCGCCTTTTCTGAAAGTAAGGCCCCAAAGCTGTCTCCATTAGCTATTCAATACAGCGACTACGCAAACTGGCAACGAAATTGGTTACAAGGAGAAGTCTTAGAAACCCAGATCAAGTACTGGAAAAATCAACTCAGCGATGCTCCCCCATTATTGGAGTTACCTACCGATTATCCCCGTCCAGCATTACAAAGCTACCGAGGCGATCGCGATCGCTATTCCTTACCGCCTGAGTTGACTCTTGCCATTAAAACTTTAAGTCAACAGCAAGGTGCAAGTCTATTTATGACTTTGTTGGCAGCTTTCAGTATTCTGCTTTCTCGTTACAGTCGCCAAGAAGATTTATGTATTGGTTCTCCTATTGCTAATCGCACCCACAGCCAAACAGAAGGATTAATCGGCTTTTTTGTCAATACCTTGATACTACGTAACCAAATCAAACCTGAGCAAAGTTTTATCGAGTTCCTACAACAAACTAGCCAAACTTGTTTAGATGCATACTCTCATCAAGACATTCCCTTTGAGTATCTGGTAGAACAGTTGCAACCAGAACGCAGCATGAGCCATAATCCCTTATTTCAGGTCATGTTAGCACTGGAAAATAACGAAAGTCCCGACCTAAGTTTGCCAGGACTAGAGATTGATTGGCTCCCATTAACCTATCCGTTTGCTAAGTTTGACCTAGCAATTCTGGTCATAGAATCTGATAACCAACTAGATTTAACTTGGGAATACGCCACCGATCTCTTTGATCAGAGCACTATACAAAGGATGGCAGAACAGTTTGAAGTTTTACTGAAGGGAATTGTTGATAATCCTGGGAAACCTATCAATACTCTGCCTTTGATGACAGCGCCCGAACTTCTACAACTGCAACGCTGGAATCAAACGGAAAATGATTATCCCCACGATAAAACTCTAGTTGAGATATTTGAACAACAAGTTGAAAAAAATCCTCATAATATTGCTTTAGTATTTGAATCTCAACAGTTAACTTATCGAGAACTGAATCAAAAAGCGAACCAACTAGCTCATTATCTAATTCAAAATCACCAAATTAAGCCAGACACTTTAATTGGTATCTGTGTTGAACGGTCTTTAGAAATGATTATTGGTGTACTCGGTATCCTGAAAGCAGGTGCGGCTTATGTGCCGATTGATCCCAATTATCCTAAAGAACGGATTGGGTTCGTGTTAGAAGATTCTGGGACATCGGTGTTACTGACGCAAAGTTTCCTATTAGACCAATTACCCCTAGCTAACCTCAAAAAACCCTGTCAGATAATTTGTTTAAATAAGGTAACTTTTGCCGAAGCTTCAAAAGAAAATCCTAGCCCTCAAAGTACGCCTAATAATTTAGTTTATGTAATTTATACCTCTGGTTCGACGGGGCGACCAAAGGGGGTGATGATTGAGCATCGCGCAATTGTCAATTTAAGTTTGGCTTGGGCTGAAACTTTTCAAGTTCAATCCCAAAGCCGTTTACTTCAGTTTGGTTCTTTTAGTTTTGATCTATCTATTGCTGAAATTGCAACTACCTTCGTCACAGGTGCTTGCTTGTATCTTGCGAAAAAAGAAACCTTGTTACCCAGTCAAATCTTAGTTGACTTTTTAGCTGATCACAAAATTACCCACAGCTTTTTATCTCCCTCGGCCTTATCTATTTTACCTTCAGCAACCTTACCCGATTTGCAATCCCTAACTGTTGGTGGTGAAACTTGTTCAGCCGAATTAGTTACTCAGTGGGGAAAGGGAGTGCGTTTCTTTAATTGCTACGGGCCTACGGAATCTACGGTTAATGCTGCGTTAGCTATGCTTGCTGGAGGCATCGCACTCTGTCATCCTAATGGAAAAAAACCACCCATTGGTCAACCATTATCTAATATCCGTATCTATATATTAGATGCTCAAAATCAACCATTACCCCCAGGAATACCTGGAGAATTGTGCATCGCTGGTGTGGGTTTAGCACGAGGCTATCTCAACCGTCCCGATTTAACCGCCGAAAAATTTATCAACATTGAGTTATTCGGTAAACTTGAGCGAATTTATAAAACAGGCGACTTAGCAAGATGGCGAGATGATGGAAACCTTGAATATTTAGGTCGCATTGACGATCAGATTAAATTACGGGGCTTTAGAATTGAACTCGGTGAAATTGAATCGATTTTGTTGCAACACTCATCAGTTAAAGAAGCAATTGTCATTTTATATAAAACTGAGAGCAACCAGAGTTTAATTGCTTATGTAACGGGAATCAACAATGATTTGTCCACCCAACTTAAAAATCATCTTAAATCCCGTCTACCCGATTATATGATACCTGCTCAGATAATTGTATTGGATGAGTTACCTTTAACTCCCAATGGCAAATTTGACCGGAAATCTTTACCTGCTCCAAATGGTGTAGTTGAGGGCTTATATGAATCCCCACGCAACGCAGTTGAACAGCAATTGGCACAAGTTTGGTCTACTGTCCTCGAACATCAAAACATTGGAATTCATGATAACTTTTTCGAATTGGGCGGTCATTCTTTATTAGCTATCAAACTACTCAATAATATTCAACAAGTCTTCGAACAAAAACTTTCTTTAAGTAATTTATTTCAGAATCCTACTATTGCTCAACTCGCAGAACAACTTTGGAACACTGAGGTTCAACAGTCAAATCCCGATTTACTTTCACTCCAACCTCAAGGAAATGCAACCCCTCTATTTATTCTTCCTGGCGCAAACGGACACGGCTTCTATTTTCGAGATTTGGCAATCAATTTAGGAACTAAGCGGCCAGTGTATGGACTCGAAACTCCGGGACGAGATGGCTCTAGCGCACTCCCTGATTCAGTAGCAACTCATGCGAGTCAACTGATTGAGCTATTACGTAAACAGCAAGCTAAAAGTCCATACATATTAGCAGGGTACTCTTCAGGTTGTGCCGTTGCTTTTGAAATAGTTTCCCAACTCGAACAGCAAGGTGAAACGGTGAGTTTACTAGCTATTTTGGACGCTGGACTAGTTTCTAAGCCAGAGTATTTTACTGATAGAGCAGAGCTTGATTGGATTTGGCAATTGATTCGACGAATTGAAGTCTTAAAGGGAGTTTCTTTAGGACTGCAATACGACGATTTAGCGACTCAACCCAATGACCGAGCTAGGTGGGATTTAGCAGCAGGCTATCTATACCGACATAATGTTTTACCGGAGCACTCCACCCTTTCTTTACTCAAAACCAATATGAAAGTGATGAAAGTGCTAACGCTCAATTACGCAAATTATCAGCCTACTCATCGAATTTCTGCCCCCATTGTTTTATTCCGCGCTCAAGAAGTTAAGGAGATTGTTTTGCAAGAACTCCAAGCTATTTCTGATTACGACCTACCCGATTGGGGATGGCAAGCCTATACTCAAAAGCCTGTCAAGGTGATTTCTGTACCTGGAAACCACGGACTTATGCTTTATGAACCCAATGTCAAACTATTAGCCACACAATTACAAGTCTTGATGCTAGAGGGAGCAAAGTAGAGTATTCTGGCTCCTTATTTATCCCACCCTAAAATAATTTTGCGAGAGGTCTAATGGAAACACTTCCGATCAAAATTTACGATGAAACCCTGCGGGATGGAGAACAACAAGCAGGCATTTTCTTCTCTTACCCAACTAAACAAAAACTTGCCCATCTAATTGCTCAAACAGGAGTTGCTGGATTCAACGTTATGCCCTGTGTATGTGAGCAAGAATCTGAACTGACTAAAACATTAGTATCAGAGGGATTTGATAGATTGATTACTGCCGCTACCTTAATGCAAAAGCAGTATATTGATCATGCAAAAGACTGTGGTGTTAAGCGCATCATCCTTTTTCAGGGTCTTTCCGATCGCCTACTCTTTCTACGAGATCCTCAGATCCGTTTGTTGAATGAGTTTAAAGGAAAAACCATTGATGACGATATCCCAGCAAAAATAATCGAGAGAATTCGCCAAAACGCCATTGATGTAATTGTCGAAAATTTGCAGTATGCAACTACGGTTGCTGGTCTCAGAGTAGACTTTGCCGCCGAGGATGCCTCAAGAGCCGATTTTGACTTTTTAGTGCAATGTATCCGTTCTTTTGGCCCTTATATAGAACACTTCATGCTCTGCGATACAGTCGGAGTCCTGACTCCAGAAAAGAGCTATATCTGGATTAACGACCTGCTCCAACGGACAACAGGGGTTGCTTTCGGAGTACACTACCACAATGACATGGGCTTGGCTCTCGAAAATACTCTCCAGTCCATCATGTCCGGGGCTAGTTACGTATCGGGTACATTTTGCGGAATTGGTGAACGAGCCGGAAATGTTGCCATTGAGCAAGTGTTAAATGGGTTGCGAGTCCGCTTCGGAATTGAAGTCAAGGGGATTAACTATGATGCGATCGCTACTGTGACTGATTACATCGAGGAATTGGGTGTTTGTCCAGCTTCACCTTACTCTCAAACTGCTCAACGCCACGAATCAGGTATCCATGTCAATTCTTTGTTTAGCGACCCTCAAAGCTATGCTGCTTTGCCTTACAACAGCATAGAGGTTCTCTTCGGCAAATGGAGTGGAGTCAGTAATTTTCAATATCTATTTGAAAAGCAACTGCAAAATCCTCAACCAAGGAAGCTATATGAAAAAATGCGCTCAGTGATTAAATCTCTTGCTGTTGAGCAAGAACGCTATTTTACAGCCAAGGAGGTATTAGAGTTATGGAAAAATGGAGTCTTTAAATAATCTTTTTTGTCATGTAGTAGCTCGCAGTTCTTGTGGAGTGGGAAAGAATATCTGCGATCTACACTACATCCCACGGCTAAAGCATATAGGTTTTGTTTGCAAATTACTGTACACAACCTAAAAGCATTGCAAAATAAAAGATGTAGTCAATATAGTAAAATACCAAAGTTATTCAGTCAGCCTCAAGAGCCTCAACTGATTTTTACAACATGCAATCTAAAACTGTTCTTAATCAACCCATAAAAAATACTACTTCAGCTCTTACTCAATTTTGGGAGAATGTCAAAGCGATCGCAGGCCCTTACTGGTATCCCACAGAGGCATGGGGACGAGCATTTTCAGATGTGATTCGTGCATGGGGAATGCTCATTCTCTTGATATTATTAATCATCACGCTCGTGGGTGTAACTGCCTTTAATAGCTTCGTTAGCCGCTATTTGGTCGATGTCATTATTGAAGATAAAGATTTTAATAAATTTGTTGATACATTATTGGTTTATGGTGCTGCCCTGATCTGCGTAACGCTCTTAGTAGGATTTACTAAATTTATCAGAAAACAAATTGCTCTTGATTGGTATAATTGGCTAAATAATCAAATTTTAGAAAAATATTTTAGCAATCGTGCTTATTATAAAATAAACTTCAAGTCTGATATTGATAACCCAGATCAACGTCTAGCCCAAGAAATCGAACCTATTACCCGAAATGCCCTTAGCTTTTCAGCTACTTTCCTAGAAAAAGTGCTGGAAATGGCGACTTTTTTAATAATTGTCTGGTCAATTTCTCGATTTGTTGCACTTTGTCTCGTTGTGTATACGATTCTAGGCAATGTGATTGCTGTTTACTTGACTCAAGAATTGAATAAGATTAGTCAAGAAGAACTTGAATTTAAAGCCGATTACAGTTATGCACTGACTCATGTTCGTAATCACGCTGAATCGATAGCTTTTTTTCAGGGAGAAAATCAAGAATCAAATATAATTCAGCGAAGATTTAGTAATCTCATAAAAAGTGCTAAACGCAAAATTGATTGGGAAAGAAACAAGGATATTTTTAGCAGAGGATATCAGGCTATTATCCAAATATTTCCATTTATAGTACTCGGCCCTTTACATATTAGAGATGAAATTGATTTTGGAGAAGTTGGCCAAGCCAGTTTAGCTTGCAATCTCTTTGCTAATGCTCTAGCAGAATTAATCAATGAATTTGGAACTTCTGGACGATTTTCTAGTTATGTTGAGCGTTTGGGTGCGTTTACAGATGCGTTAGAATTTGTTACCAAAGAACCAGAGAAAGTAAGTACTATTAAAACAGTAGAAGAAAACCATCTCGCTTTTGAGAATGTCACCTTACAAACGCCCAACTATGAGCAGGTGATCGTTGAAGATTTGTCATTGTCTGTTCAGCCAGGAGAAGGTTTATTGATTGTTGGGCCCAGTGGTCGAGGTAAAAGTTCTCTGTTGAGAGCGATCGCTGGTTTGTGGAACGCAGGAACTGGTCGTCTGGTGCGACCTTCCTTAGAAGAAGTTTTATTTTTGCCCCAACGTCCTTATATAATTTTGGGAACTTTGCGCGAACAGTTACTCTATCCTAATACGAATCGTGAAATGAGCGATGCAGAACTCAAAGAAATTTTGCAACAAGTTAATCTGCAAAATTTGCTCAGTCGAGTGGATGGTTTTGATACTGAAGTTCCTTGGGAAAATATCCTCTCGTTGGGAGAACAACAACGTCTTGCATTCGCACGGCTATTAGTTACTCGTCCTAGCTTTACTATATTAGATGAAGCAACGAGTGCTCTGGATTTGATTAATGAAGAAAAGTTATATCAACAGTTACAATCAACAAAAACAACTTTTATCAGTGTTGGACATAGAGAAAGTTTGTTTAATTACCATCAATGGGTCTTAGAACTATCGCAAGATTCAAGTTGGCAACTTGTAACCGTTCAGGATTATCGGCTTCAAAAAGCAAAAGAATTTGTCACTAATCCTCCCGAAAATGGTGAAATCACAATAGATGTTTTACCCAATAGTGAATCCCAAAGTCAACCAAAAATATCGACAGAGATAGACACAATCGTAGGGCTTTCTCATAAGGAAATGCAGACATTAACAGACTCTAGCATTAGCACCATCAGGAGCAAGGCTAGCCTTGGTAAGTCCATTACTACTAAAGATGGCTTTACGTACCGCTATGAAAAAGACCCGAAAGTGTTGAAATGGGTAAGAGCTTAATAACTATTCATAGTTTTGAAAATCAAGGTCATGCTAACTAAACAGCAAAAACAACTAATTACTTACGAAACTATTTCAATTTACGAACAAACCTATCAATTACCCGTCCTAAAAAATAAGGGTGTAAAAGCAGTTCAAAAAAATATTCGAGAACGGCAAAGATTAATCAAAGAAGGTGTTAGATATCATCATCATTTTGGGGGAATAATTAAGCGAAAAGAAGAAATAAGCCAGGGAGAAGTTTTTAATGAAATCCAATTATTTATCAAAGATTACAGTCATATCATTGATTTCTTAGAAAGTTATAAGAATAATTATCATGATTTTTTATTAATTCTTGCGGATGATTTAAAAAAATTATTCAAACAGAA
>NZ_WBKL01000137.1:0-12185 GCF_015714705.1 Nostoc sp. NZL
CTTAAAGAACAATTCCGCCAGATATTTGAAACCACTAAATCTTGGGGAGATAGCATAACACAATTATTAGATTGGATGTATGATGCACGTTCATACTTTCCGAAAAGTCTAGGGACAATGGTGAGATGGTTTGGGGAAATAGTCGGTTATTTTGATGGCAGAACTACCAGTGGTACTGTAGAAGGAATTAATAATAAACTCAAGTTAATTAAAAGACTTGGGTATGGCTTTCGTAATTTTAGCAATTTTCGATTACGCAGTTTATTAAACTGGCACTTTTCTATTAATTCTCCATAAAAGTAACGGATGAACCGAAATTTCGACTATTGTCAGTGGTTCGGGAGCTACAATTTGGGCTTGGTCAGCGATGTAGTTGTCGAGTTCGGCTTGGGCGAGGGCTTGTTCGTCGGGGGCAGCGGGGGTGAGTTTCTGAATCTTGCTGGCTTGGTAATCAGCGATCGCGTCCCGCGCGCCGGAGGCGATCGCACTAATCCAAGAATCCTTGCAGCGTTTGTCGTTTACTTCAACTGTGCAGCCGATTTCGCTGTAGATTTGCTTGAGTTGAGCAATTGATTTCAGTTGCAGCTGTTGATGGCTGTAGATTTGGTGTGTCATGATTGTTAAAGTTCCTAACGGGACAGAAAGCGCTTCAGATTGGTAGTCGGGGCGCTTTCTTTATAATGTTAATCCTACAATATCATTATAGTAATGTTAATAGATGTGTAATGTTACGATATTAATATTGCTCTAATGCGTTGTATAAAGGAGGCGTTACATGTCACAAAATCAACTATTAATGAAGGTAGGCTGGGAAATAGATGTTCCTGAGTTGGGGCAACGCATCCGAGATGCAAGACATGAGTCAGGTCGTACTATTACTCAATTGGCTGCTGAGGCTGACATTTCTGTTGCCAATTGGTATGCAATTGAGCAAGAGCGGATAAAAGTATTGCCACTGCCTACGCTAAGACGAATTGAGCAGGTTTTAGGCATTGAGTTTGGGGTGCAACCGTGATTAGAGCAAAGATGATTGACCCTCAGACCATCAATCTTCTTGCTCTCCCCTCTATTTTTTTAGAGACGGAGTTTCCAACCACGCCCAAAATATACGTTGCAATTGACCGTAAAAAAATATTGTCGAACTAGAGGACGTGGAAATATGAATAGTCCACCTTCTAGACGCAAAAAAGCCGCATCTACCGATTCAACAAACGAGGATATTTCCCGGCAAGAAGACCCAGGTTCAGCAACAATTACAGTTACTGCTGTTGAAGTAACAGAGTTAACCGAGCAGGAGATTCGCGATCGCCTACTTCTGGAGAGGAAAGTAGAGAGGGCTTTCTTTGAGGCGGGGAAGGCGTTGATTGAGTTACGCGATCGCAAGTTATATCGCTCTACTCACAAAACCTTTGAGGAGTATTGCCGCGATCGTTTTGGCCATAATCGTCGCCAGTCTTATCTTCTAATGGATGCAGCAGTAATATTTGATAACTTAGAGCAAAAATGTGATCGTTTCGATCACATTTTGCCGACGAATGAATGGCAAATCAGGCCACTGTCCAAGCTTGACCCGGACATTCAGCCCAAAGATGGGAGCAAGCTGTAGAGTCCGCCAACGGGAAAGTACCATCTCATCGCATTGTCAAAGATGTTGTACAGCGCATCATGGAGCGAACCCAAGTACCCAATACCTACCAAATCGGGGAAGTCTGTCAAATCCTTGCAAAAGATAACCCAGAACTGAGGGGAAAGGGCGGGTGTTGGGTAATTGTCAGTGCAGTGAATGACTTTAGTTGCACTGTGAAAATTTGGAATGGCGAGTACGCCGTTGGGTTGCAACACTTAAAGTCTTTCAACTACCTGCCCCAGGAGTGTCAACAGATGCAGTTAATTAGCGATGGCGTAACCGCCCACCGTAGGTGATCGCATCAGTCGGGTGTATTCCGATTCGCTGGAAGAGACAGTCAAAAGTCTGTTGCAGTCGTTGGGGAAGGTGAATCGTCCTTATCTTACTGTTGTGGAAGAGAAATTGTTGACGCTTCTGGAGTCGGAGTATGGGAGAATACCCTGAACAATTTTGGCAATTTGGCATCCAATGGCTTTGGGTTGCAGTTTCAATGGAGATATCACCACAACGGGACAGTGAAGAAGTTGTACGAGGGAAAAGATAAAACTTCCCGCTTCTTGACATCCAGCTATGCCAGTTGTTTAGTTGAGTGCTGTAGAACCCCTCTACATGATTTATACAGCGCTCAACAGAGTTCAGTTCCCACTCTACAACTGGCTAGAAATTAGCCAAACTCAATAGAATCTCAGAAGATGTAGATAACTGGCATTTCTCTAAGAGCGATGCCTGCGGCGGGCTACGCCTAAGCATCATTAGGTTACGGGAAAACGAGAATTTAGAAGATGCCCCAAGTGCTGTGCTGAAACATCTGGGAGAGTTGAAGCGACCGTATTTGACGGCGTTTGAGGAAGAGCTTTTGAGTCTTCTTTTTATAAGTGACCATATTCCCTGCCTCAACTGGGGCATGAACCTACGTTGGGCGGGTACGATGGGAGTACTCCGTTACCTCATCAGGAAGTAATGGAGTGGGATTACACTTGATTTGCTTTTGCGTATTCAAATATTTGAATACGCAAAAGCTTAAATACTAGTCTAATTTGGCACCTGGATGACCATTCTCAACAACAAAGGAAGCGAAAGTGTATACAGGCGCATCTGGACGACTCACAGTTGTAACAATACGCAGGTCAGTCTGCCAACGCTCATAGTTAAGGTTGACTCGGAAGTAACCTCGGCGATCGCCATCAAAGAACTTAATGTGTGGATTTTCTGGAATCTTCGGGCCGTAGTAGGGGCCGTAGACATTGGCATCACCATTGCTAGTAATTGAGGGAGTGACAAACTCCGTAGCCACCGTTGGAGAGTTAGAAGCCTTAAAGTCAAGCTTGAGGTCATTAACAAATGTAGAATGCCAATCCCCAGTAATCACCACTGGGTTAGAAATCTGGCGGCTGGCGATGTGACTTAAAACACGATTACGTGCAAGGGGATATCCATCCCATGAGTCGTTCCAAAAGATTTCGCCTGGCCCAATTTTATGATCTAGCTCTGCCATCAGCACCTGTTGAGCAAGTATGTTCCAACGTGCTTGAGAACGGTCAAGACCATCCAGCAGCCAGCGCTCCTGCTGAGAACCAAGCATGGTTTTAAATGGATCTAGCGCTGCTGGGCAACGAGGTGTTTCACCGTCACCGCATGGCTGATCGCTCCGATACTGGCGGCTATCAAGTACGTTAAACTCCGCCAGATTACCAAAAGTCAGCCGACGGTAAATAAGCATATCTGGCCCCTGTGGTAGGGAAAATTCTCGCAGTGGCTGATGCTCATAATAAGCCTGATAAGCAGCAGCACGTCTTTTGAGAAACTGTTCGACCGGATCGTTGTTTTCCGAAATGTCATCTGTATAGTCATTTTCAACTTCGTGGTCGTCCCAGGTGACTGTAAAAGGAAATAAGGCGTGAGCTTTTTGTAAATCCTGGTCAGTTTTATATAGAGCATATCGAAGGCGGTATTGCTCCAGCGTATTCGTTTCTTTTCTAAACTCTTCAGGTAAAGAAATGTTGCGTACACCACCTGTAGGAGGGATGCCGTATTCGTAAATATAATCACCCAAATGAAAAACCAAATCTAAATCTTCTTCAGCTAGGCGACGATAAGCAGAATAGAAACCATCTTCCCATTTTTGGCAAGTAACAAACGCAAAGTTGAGTTGATTCAACCTAGTGCCAATCGCTGGAGCAGTACGGGTACGACCAATTGGACTATCTTCATTACCCACTTTAAACTGATACCAATACCAACGGTTAGGCTCTAAACCACGTACATTTACATGAACAGAATGTGCTAATTCGGGGGTTGCCAATGCCACGCCCCGTAGCACAACTTTTCTCATGTTTTCATCTAAAGCAACTTGCCACCGTACTGGTACATTCACCTGCGGCATACCGCCACCATTTAAGGGATCTGGAGCCAGCCGCGTCCATAGCACTACACTATCTGGTAAGGGATCGCCAGAAGCAACACCAAGGCTGAAGGGATAGGCAGAGAACCTTGACAGTGCAACAACTTTATGAGTCCAAAGACTAGCAATAGCGCTTGCGGTGAATGTACCGGCACCGAGCAGAAAGCGTCGCCGCTTTGTTGTAGTGGATAGCAAGCCCTGGAAATGTACACGCTCCATAAAAGTCCTTGTTGAAATTTCTACAATAAAAGGCAATAAAAAACCTAAATAATAACCATCTAGTTATTAACAAGATTAATTACCAAATCGGGTTTAATTAGGGCTTAAGAAGTTATTAATATTGCAATAATTTATTCACAATCCACAATCAGCCAGTGAACAAGTGGATGAGTGCAAGCAGCCACAGTTATGCTTTTTTTATCAGAGATGGGAATGCCTATTATTTCAAGCATTTTTGCCATTTATAAAATTGGGGACTAACGCCGTTTACGTGGCAAGTGATACCTGCATTGGGCTATGACGGAGCAGTTATCAACTACTTCCAAAATCTACGTTGTAATTGACTCTGAAAAAATATTGTTGAACTAAAGGGGTGGAATAATGGCTAAACCACCTTCTAATCGCAAAAAAGCCACCTCTGCCGCATCTACCGATTCAACTTCAGCAGCTAACTCTGCAAACGAGGATATCTCCCAGCAAGTAGATCCAGGTTCAGCAACAATTACAGTTACTGCTGTCGAAGTTCCAGAGTTGACAGAGGAAGAACAGCGCGATCGCCTCCACCTAGAGCGCCGTGTAGAAAGAGCGTTTTTTGAGGCGGGTAAGGCACTGGCAGAATTACGCGATCGCCGACTGTACCGTTCGACGCATTCAACCTTTGAAGAGTATTGCAAAGACAGGTTTGGGTTTGAGCGTCGTCATCCTTACAGATTAATTGAAGCTGCTGGAGTTGTAGATAATTTAATCAAAATGTGTCCAATTTGGACACAAAATCAAATTGAAGATGATCCTCCTACAGTCCACTCCGATCAGCTACAACAAATCTTGCCTACCAGCGAAGGACAAGTTCGGCCCATGACCAAATTGGAACCGCAGCAACAGCAAGAAGTATGGCAACAGGCGGTAGAACTTGCTGGCGGGAAAGTGCCCACTGGTAGAATCGTCAAAGATGTTGTGCAGCGCATCATGGAGCGAACCCAAGTACCCAATACCTACCAAATTGGCGAGGTGTGCCAAATACTAGCAAAGGACAACCCCGAACTCAGGGGCAAGGGTGGCTGCTGGGGGATTGTCAGCCAAGTAAATGAGTTTAGTTGCACTGTCAAAACCTGGGATGGGGAGTACACCGTTGGGTTGAAGCACCTGAAGTCTTACGATTATCTGCCTGCCGAGTGTGAGCAGATGCAGGTGATTTGCGATGGCGTAACCGCCCACCGTAGGTGATCGCATCAGTCAAGTGTATTCCGATTCGCTGGAGGAGACGGTCAAAAATCTGTTGCAGTCGTTGGGGAAGTTAAACCGTCCTTATCTTACTGCTGTGGAAGAGAAATTGTTGAATCTTCTGGAGTTTGAATATGAGGAAAAGATAACACCCTAAACAATTTTGGCAAATTGGCATCTAATGTCTTTGGGTTGCAGTTTCAATAGAGATATCACCACAACGGGACAGTCAAGAAGTTGTACGAGGGATAGGGCAAAACTTTCCGCTTCTGGTGTCCCGTGCTATGCCAGTTGTCAAATGAGTGCTGTAGAACTGCTCTACATAATTTATACAGCGCTTGTAAGTGAACGCCATCGCTCTGCAACTGGGTAGAAATGAACAAAACCAAATAGAATCCCAGAAGATGAAAGATGTAGATAGCTGGATTGCTGTATAGTTTGGGTTATGCCAGATTATCCTCTCAAGAGTTGCTCTATGATTGCTCTACCTGGTATTGCTATCCAAAACAAAATATACGAAAGTTCCAATTCTCTAGTGTACCGAGGCATCAGAAACGATGGAGTAAGGATCGTTGTAAAAATGCTAAAGCTTGATTATCCCTCTCCCCAGGAACTGACCCGCTACAGACAGGAGTATAAAATTACCCATTCCCTGAATTTAGAAGGAGTGGTTAAGGCATACAGCCAGCAGGACTATCAACGGACTCTGGTGATTCTGTTAGAAGATTTTGGGGGAGAGTCCCTAGAGCAATGGATGCACAAGCGCCCAGATATCTTCTGCCCCATGCCTTTATCCAAATTTTTAAGTATTGCGATCGATATTTGCGATATTCTAGGCAGAATCCATGCAGCTAATGTTATTCATAAAGATATCAACCCTGGAAACATAGTCCTTAATCTGGATACTGGCGTTGTCAAAATTATTGACTTTGGAATTGCCACCCAATTTAACCGCACGAATCCGACTTTTAAAAGTCCTCATGTTTTAGAAGGGACACTCGCATACCTATCTCCAGAGCAAACAGGGCGCATGAACCGTTTGCTCGATTACCGCACCGATTTTTACTCGCTCGGTGTGACGTTCTACGAACTGCTAACCGGACATCTGCCGTTTCCCACAACAGACATCCTTGAGCTAGTCCATTGTCATATTGCTAAAGTGCCTGTTCCACCTCACGAACTGAATGCAGCGATCCCTAAAGCCGTTTCAGATATCGTTTTGAAATTGATGGCGAAAAACGCAGAGGATCGTTATCAGAGTGCCTGGGGCATCAAAGCAGATTTAAAAATCGGTCTTCACCAGTTCGCACAAACCGATAAAATCAATGGCATTCAACTGGGGCTTCAAGACGTTTCGGATCGGTTTCAAATTCCCCAAAAATTGTATGGACGCGAAGCAAAGATTGAAGCATTATTAGCAGCGTTTGACAGAGTAGCACAAACGCGGAATGAAGAATTGAGAGTGAAGAATCAAAAAAATTCTCAATTCCAAGTTGAGATGATGTTGGTATCTGGCTACGCTGGGGTTGGCAAATCAGCGTTAGTACAAGAACTCTACAAGCCCATCACTGCAAAACGCGGCTATTTTGTCTCTGGTAAGTTTGACCAATTTGGGCGCAATATTCCCTACAGCGCGATCGCAGATGCCCTGCAAAAATTGGTACAACAATTGCTCAGTGAACCAGACGAGCAAGTGCAACAATGGCGATCGCGCTTGCTAACAGCTTTGGGAAGCAACGGACAAATCATTATTGATGTAATCCCGGAAGTTGAATTAATTATTGGAAAGCAGCCGCCTGTATCAGAAGTTGGAGCAACTGAAGCTCAAAATCGCTTCAATCTAATTATTCAGAAGTTTATGCGGGTGTTTTGTTCAGAGTCACACCCGCTTGTTATCTTTTTAGATGATTTGCAATGGATGGACTTAGCAACGCTGAAGTTAATCGAGCTGATGTTGCTTGATGAACAAACCCAATTCCTATTTTTAATTGGAGCCTATCGAGATAATGAGGTAAATCCAACTCATCCGTTGATGTTAACGCTAGAGAGACTGCGAAAACAAGGGGCAGTGCTTCAGCAGATAGTCCTGGCACCATTAACGCTTGAACCGTTGAGTCAGTTGATTGCCCAGACACTACATCAGAATGCAGACACCGTTTGTTCCTTAGCCGAGTTAGTACTGCGTAAAACCGAGGGCAATCCTTTCTTTGTCGGTGAATTTTTGAGAATGCTGCATAGCGAAAATCTGCTGACATTTGATGCACAACACTTATGCTGGCAATGGAACATTGCTCAGATTCAAGCCCAGGATATTACCGATAATGTGGTGGAGTTGCTACTGAGCCAGTTAAATAAATTACCAGAAAACACACAGCAAATTCTCCAGTTAGCAGCTTGTATCGGTGCTGAATTTAATTTAAATACGTTAGCGATCGTTTGCGAACAATCTCCTAAAGTAATTTCTCTAGATTTACTAGTAGCCATTCAAGCTGGATTAATTCAACCTATATCTGAATTAGACGAAAACCTATTAGTTCAAGAATATAAGTTTTTGCACGATCGCGTTCAGCAAGCAGCTTATGCCTTAATCGATGAGTCGCAAAAACTTGGAGTACATCTGCAAATCGGTCGCAATTTACTCGAAAAGACTTCGCCGGAGCAGCTAGCAGAGCGGTTGTTTGAAATTGTTGACCAACTGAATTATGGAACCGAGTTAATCACTGAGCAATGGGAACGGAATGAGATTGCCAAACTAAATTTGCAAGCAGGTCAGAAAGCGCTGGCAGCGACGGCTTATGAAGCAGCTTTCAAGTATTTCAATGCAGGGCTTAAACTTCTTAATGGGGAAAGTTGGCAGCGTGAGTATGGCTTAACTTTGGCGTTGCATTCGGAGGCCGCAGAGGCAGCATACCTTAGTGGTCACTTTGACGAAATGGAACGGCTTGTAGAAGAAGTGTTCAAGCGTGCAAAGACAGTGCTTGATAAAGTGAAAGCTTACGATAGCAGAATTCAAGCATGGCTGTCGCAGGGAGACCCTAAAGAAGCCCTTAAAACTGGCTTAGAAGTGCTGCAACTCTTGGGAATTAGTTTAGTAGAAGCTCCAAGTCAGTTAGACGTTCAAGTAGGATTAGAGGAAACGGCTTCACGATTGGCTGGGCGGAAAATCGAAGATTTTATCGATCTGCCAGAGATGACTGAACCTGTGCCGCTGGCAGCAATCTACATTTTAGTCAGCACAGTGGGTGCGGCTTTTAATGTGTCACCCGCTCTGATGGTGCTGATTGTGTGCAAGATGGTGAATTTATCAATCGCCAATGGAAACGCTATCTGGTCGCTTCTCGGTTATGCTGCTTATGGCATGATGCTATGTGGAGTTGTACAAGACATTGAACTGGGCTATCGATTTGGCAAATTATCCTTAAATTTAGCGAAAAGATTAAGTAGCAAGAGAGTTAACTGCAAAGCATTGCTGATGGTGAATTTCCATATAATTCACTGGAAAGACCACCTTAAAAAGACATTTCCCATTTTAGCTGAGGCTTATCAAAGCGGGATAGAAAGTGGAGAGTTTGAATTTGCGAGTTATTGTGCATTTAGCTTATGTTATTATCCCTTTTTTGCAGGACAAGAACTGACAGAACTGGAACAACAAACAGCGATTTATTGTAAAGTCACCCATCAAATTAGACGAGAGACTGCTTCCATTTGGCTAGCAATGTTGCAGCAAACGATCCTTAACCTGCGAGGTCAATCTGAAAATCCAAGTCGCTTAGTGGGTTGTATCTATGACGAAGAGCAAGCACTATCATGGGCGATCGCTGTTAAGGATGGAACTAGTATTCACTACTTTTACTTAAATAAGCTGATTTTATGCTATTTGTTTGGGGAGTATGAGCAAGCTGCAAAAACAGCTACTTTATCAGAACAGTATTTAGGCGCAGCCACAGCAATAATCTCTGTATCTATATTTCATTTCTATGACTCCCTAATATTTCTGAGCTTGTTGGCGGATGCTTCAAACTCTGAAAAAGCAGCTTGGTTGAATCGCGTTAATGCCAACCAGGAGAAGATGCAGAAATGGGCACACCACGCCCCCATGAATTTTTTGCATAAATTTCAGTTAGTTGAAGCAGAGAAAGCACGAGTTTTGGGTCAGTTTTTTGAGGCAGAGGAGTTTTACGAACAAGCAATTTTTGGTGCTAAAGAAAACGAGTATCTTCAAGAAGAAGCTTTAGGCTATGAGTTAGCTGCTAAACATTACTTGGCTCGTGGTCGAGAAAGGTTTGCTCATCTCTATATGAAGGAAGCCCATTACTGCTATGAGCGGTGGGGAGCAACCGCAAAAGCCAAAGATTTAGAGACTCGCTATCCACAGTTTTTTCCTCAGTCGCTGAATATGGCTGCCGCACCAGTTCGCACCACTGCTGGAACTACTTCTAACACCTCACATATTGCTTTCGATTTAGCAACAGTAATCAGAGCATCCCAAGCCATTTCTCGCGAAATTGAACTGGATCAGTTACTCAATTCTTTGATGCAGATATTAATTGAGAATGCTGGCGCGCAAACTGGATGCTTGATTTTGGAAAACGCAGGAGAATGGGCGATCGAGGCTGCTTGTGAACTCAATGATGGGGCGAATTTTTGTACTACACAAGTACTGCAATCGATTTCAATGGTAAATCGCTTACCCGAATCCATTATTCATTATGTGATTCGGACTCATGAATCTGTCATTTTAAATGATGCAACTCGTGAAGGTAATTTCATCAATGAGCCATATATTCAGCAGAACCAAACGAAATCACTTCTTTGTTTGCCGTTGTTGAATCAAAGTAAACTTGTTGGCGTGTTGTACCTGGAAAATCAATTAGCAACTGGAGCATTCACAGCAGAGCGATCGCAACTTCTAAATCTACTATCTACTCAGGCAGCAATTGCGATCGAAAATGCCAAACTCTATTCAGAGCTACGCGCGCGCGAAAGTCAGATGGCTCAATTTCTAGAAGCGATTCCAGTGGGAATTGGCATAATCGATGCGCTGCGTCGCCCTTATTACGCCAATCAACGGGGTATCCAGCTAATGGGCAAAGCGATTGATCCTTCCGTACCACCCGATCAAATCGCTGAGGTTTATCAGTTCTATATGACCGGAACAAATCAAATCTATCCAACAGAGAGACTGCCAGCCATCCGGGCGTTGAGCGGCGAACGTACCAAGATTGATGATGTAGATATCCGGCAGAACAATGCAACCATTCCAATTGAGGTATGGGGCACTCCTGTCTTTGATGAACAAGGCAATGTAGTTTATGGAATCGTTGCCTTTCAAGATATTACTGAACGGAAACAAACAGAGCAACTATTAGCCAATTACAACCGCACCTTAGAGCAACAGGTTGCAGAAAGGACGGCAGCTTTACAGCAAAGCCAAGCAGAACTGCGCGAGCGAGAACAGCAATTACGACTGATCACGGACGCTCTACCTGTTTGTATCATTTATGTAGATGCCCAGCAACGTTATCGGTTTGTCAACCGCACCTATGAGGACTGGTTTCACCGTAGTCGAGGTGAGATTTTGGGCAAGCATATTCGCGAAAACTTGGGTGAGGCATCTTATCAAGTTGCACAACCATACATCAATCAAGCGCTGGCAGGTCAAATCACAACCTATGAGGTAGAAATGCCCTGTATGTATGGCAAGAAATATGTCAGTAATTCCTTCATCCCTGATTTCGATAACAACGGTCAAGTGAAAGGATACTATGGGCTGATCACAGACATTGGCGATCGCAAACGTGCCGAAGAAGCCTCAATTTTAGAAGAACGCAACCGCATGGCACGCGAAATTCATGACACTCTGGCGCAAGCCTTTACAGGGATTCTAGTTCACATGGGAACCGTTTCTCGATTAGTGGCAACCAACCCCCAAGCAATTCAAACACATATTAACACCGTGCGAGACCTAGCTCGCACCGGGCTGACAGAAGCTCGACGCTCCGTTGCAGCATTGCGCCCCCAATCCTTAGAAGATGGTAATCTGTGGACGGCACTGCAACGATTTATCGCTACCATGCAATCTTCAACCGAAACCAGCCTGATTTGTGATATTATTGGCACGCCCTATACGTTACCCCCGGAAACAGAGAATAATCTTCTGAGAATTGCACAGGAAGCATTTACGAATTCAATTAGGTATGCGAATGCAAAGGAAATTCGGATTGAATTAATTTATGAATCAACGCAATTCTTCTTACGAATTAAAGACAATGGCCAAGGATTCGAAGCCAACCATAGAATCCTAAATCGGGGGTTTGGCTTACTGGGAATTACCGAACGAGCGGAACGCATTGGGGCACAACTCTCGATTGAGAGCCGACTGGGGCAGGGAACAGAAACGATCATATCCGTACATCGGGAGGCATCAGTGTGAGTCAGTCTACAGCAATCCGCGTTTTGATTGTCGACGATCACTCGATTGTCCGGCAAGGACTTGCTGCGATGATTGAAAATGAGCCAGATATGACAGTGGTAGGTCAAGCGGGTAATGGGCAGGAAGCGATCGCTCAATATCGGCAACTACAGCCTGATGTCACCTTGATCGACTTACGGATGCCCCAGGTAAGCGGCGTTGATGCGATCGTTGCAATCTGTGCTGAATTCGCCCATGCCCGGATGATTGTACTGACCACTTATGACGGGGACGAAGATATTTAT
>NZ_WBKL01000148.1:0-101131 GCF_015714705.1 Nostoc sp. NZL
GGGGGCGGGGAGCAGGGGGGGAATCACCATACATGAATGTAGTTGCTCTCTAACCCTTGTGGCAGGCTAATTCCAGTATCTTTCTCCCTGCCCTCTTCCCCCTGCTCCCCTGCCTCTTTGGTAAGTCTGCGGAACAAAAAAGCCTCCCATGATGGGAGGCTTAAAAGTTAGCGGAGAAAACTTATCAACCTACTGCGTAACTACAGCAATCACTCCTCCTAATGCAGAGAAAATCGCAGATACGGTTGCTGTGGCAAACAGCCACCAAGATGCTGAAGCTGCGGCTTTGCGGGTTTCTTCCGCTTGCCGTTGTGCTTGATGCTTCACCTGTTCTAGGCGGCGTTGGGCTTCATGCTGTATGCGTTCTGCACGTTGTAATACTGTGTTGCGGGCCCGTTCAATTTGATCGATGATCCGGTTGGCATCTTCCTCAGAGATGTCCTCACGAGAACTCATAATTGCCACTAGGGTATCACGGTCAAAAGAAGACAGGCGATCGCGCAGGGCATCAAACCCCGCTTGGGGATCGTCAAAAAATGTGCGGACATCGCGCTTGATATTATCGTAGTTAAGTTCTGGGCGATCCAAAGAGTTGAGATAGTTGCGAATGCGGGCAAAAACCCCGTCAATTGCATCTTGAATGCCTCGTTGGATATTCCGCACTTGTTCGACAAATTGATCCCTTACGGACACAATGTTATCGGCAATCCGTGCAGCTTCTTCATCGGAAATATCTTCCCGAATTTTCAGCAGGGCGATGATGGTAGAACGGTCAAAATGGGAAAGGCGATCGCTAAAAGTTTCTACTCCAACTCGTGGGTCGTGTAACAGTAGTTGCAAGTCGCGTTTAATACCTTCAGGATTAAGTTCTTCCTTGCCAGTTTGGCGCAGATACTCTTCCAGATAAGCTTTGAATGTTTCTGCTCTTTGCTGTGTCCGGGTAGCTAGGCGACGAGGCGCACGGACAAAGTTACGAATCGAAGTTTGGGTGGAATCAATGATTTCATTGACTTGTTCTTCACTCAAGTCTTTGCGTTGACTGAGCAATTTCACCAGTGTATCCCGGTCTACCTGCGACAACCGACGGCGCAGTGCTACGGCTCCCTCTTTGGGATTTTCAAACAATCTGGTCAAATCTCGCTGAATACCTTCAGGATTGAGTTCTTGTTTACCAGTATTCCGCAGGTAATCTGCGATCGTGGTAGTAACAGAGTCGTATTGCTCTTTCGCTTTATCCACAACAGCTTGGGGTGTGTGGCGAATACTATGCCAAGACTCCTCAGCAGCATTGATGATTTGATTAATCTGATCTTCACTCAAATCTTGCCGCTGATTCAACAATTGCACCAAAGTATCGCGGTCAAAGCGAGACAATCGGGCCCGAATAGAAGTAATTCCACTTTGGGGATCTTCCAGTAACTTTTTGAAGTCGGCGCGGATGGCATCAGGATTGAGTTCTGATTTCCCTGTGTTACGCAGATATGATTCTACATTCAGCCACAGGGTTTCTGCTTGATATTGTGCCTGTTCAGCCAGTCCTTTGGATTCTACCAAGACGCGATCGCGTTGTTTTTCCAACTCGTCCAGAATGCTGTCTACTTCATATAGCTGGATATCATTCCGTTCCAGCAATATCTCCCGGATTTCCTGACGTTCAAGGTGGGCTAGTCTCAATGTCAGGGTTTCATAATCTGCCTCTGAGTCTTGCAACAGTGGTTTGAAATTCTGCTCAATACCAACGGGAGTCAAATCTGCTTTTGGGGTAACGAGCAGATAACTTTCCACTGCACGTTGCAAGTCTTGGACTATCTCTCTTTCTTCGATACCTGTAACTGTCACTAGCACTTCTTTGCGGACAACTTCTAGCTGATCTGCAATGCGCTGAATTTGGGCTTGGGTAAGTAGTCCCCGTTGTTGCAAGATATTGACAAAATCGTTACGAGATAGTCGTTCTAATTCCCTGCGGACGATTCCAGGATCAGCTGCTGGGTCGTAAATGACATCACGAAATTCCTGGGCGATTTTTTCTTGACTCAGTTGCCAAGCATAAGTGTTGTGCAGGTAGTTTTCGACATCAGCCCGAATTGGGCTATAGGGTTCTGATGGTGTTGGCAAACCTAGCTTATCTGCTTGTTGGGTGACTTTTTCTTTGGCGGTGGTGAGGCTACGCAAGATTTTTTCCACATCCAAATCAGACAAATCTGTACGTCCCAACACAATGCCGGTTAAGGCGGATAGTCCTTGCTGGAGTGTACTTTGAATGGGCCCTGGAACCGCCTTTTGGTCAGCTTCTTTAGAGTCACGCATTTCTGCTACTAATCGATCCAGTTTGGCGTTGAGTTCATCTGTCTTGCTTTGTCCTGGTGGAAGTGATTTCAGATAATCCATTAACTCACCCATGCGGTCTTGGGTGGGTGGTTGCTGGCTCACTACCTGTTGCCAAACTTTGTACAACGTATCAGCAATCCGGTTAACGTCTTTTTTAGAAAGGTCGGTGCGACTGCTGACTAACTCGATAAACTTTTGGCGGTCGATGTTGCGGATATCTGGAGTCCCTGCGATCGCTTTTAATTGCGGATCGTTGAGTAAATTTTCAAAATCACTCCGAATCTTTGACACATCTAGTTCTGGAGGACGCAGCTTGTCTAAGTAATCCTCTATGTTCTCTCGGATACTCACAGGGTCGATGGCGCTGCCTAATTCCCGGCGGACAGCGGCGGCGGCGGCTTCAGCTGTCGCTACCACTTGGCTATTTACAGCCTTTGCGCCCAGTGCGGCGGTAGCTGTACCCATAATCGCTTGAAAACCGGAAGTTGCCGTATTGACGACTGAGCCAATTAAGGAACCCACGGTGGTGGAACTTACCCAGACAAGGAGCAAAAAGTAAGCGCCCCAAATCACCAAACCGAGAATCGCCCCCAATGCTGGGTCTAAGATTACAAGGCTTAATTTGACCGCGAGAAAAGAAGCGATTAATAAGGCGATCGTCACAGTGACTAATGTCCAAATCCCCACTGCGGTGCCAATTTTGCGAATGTTACCGCCCAAACTTCCGGCTTCCCCAGTATCTGAATCCGAGTCAGATGAGTGCCCCAGGTAGGAAATACCGGCTGCAAGGGAGAGATTAGTTAAAACTAATTGGAAAGCAAAGGCTAGGATCACGCCGGAGATTAAAGCCACAAAAAAGCGCGGCCCGGAAGTGAGAACCGATGCCTGTGCTGGCGTGACATTTGAGGGATCTACTGGAATCTGTGCCACCCACAATAGTGGTTTGTAGAGTCCCAGCATGATTTCCGTACTTTGGAACATTGTATTTCCTTCTACTTAAGTTTAAATTTGGGGAATTAAGAATTTCTTGAGAAGCAACTCTTAGTATTTATGTTTGTACCTATGGCATTACCTAACTCTTTAGCTCAGAATCCTGGAATTTAGCTGTCTAAAGCATCTCTCCAAAGATTGAAAAGTGTATCCAGCGGAAGATATAACTTTTATTATCTCTCGGTGGAAATCTTAATCAAATTGCCACCTACTATTAATTATGTATGGCTAGTTTTTAATTTTTAATTGCTTATTTATAGCGATTGATTCTGTTTAAATTATAGTTTCTCACGAAACCTTTACATTTTTTTACATATCAATTTTTGCTCACCCTCCCAAGGTGGATTTGTCTACAACAAGATGTTTCTATTAATCGTCCATAAGAAGTGCCTGCGGTTTGTGCCTACAGGCAGAAAGCAGTCTAGTTATAAACAGGTACATTAAAGTTAACAAATGAATTGTTGAGAACAAAACAAAGGCTACTAGAAACTAAACACCTAAAAATCTACTAGATTTTGGAGAAAAAAATGGCAACTCAAGAAACTCGTTCTTCTACTGATTTACCACCTGTTGCACCAGAATACAACGGCATAGATCGCAATGCATTTCTATTTGGTTGGACACCTCAAGCCGAAATTTGGAATGGTCGCTTGGCAGCAATTGGCTTTCTTGCCTATTTGCTTTGGGATTTAGCCGGTTATAGCGTCTTGCGCGATGTTTTACATCTGATTAGCTACTAGAAACTAAACACCTAAAAATCTACTAGATTTTGGAGAAAAAAAATGGCAACTCAAGAAACTCGTTCTTCTACTGATTTACAACCTGTTGCTAAAGCTTACAACGGCGTAGATCGTAATGCATTCCTATTTGGTTGGACACCTCAAGCCGAACTTTGGAATGGTCGCTTGGCAGCAATTGGTTTTCTAGCCTATTTACTTTGGGATTTAGCTGGTTATAGCGTCTTAAGGGACGTACTACACCTAATTAGATATTAGCAATAGCTCAGGATTGATAAGTAAGGGAGTATAAATAAATACTCTAACCCTAAACCCGGCTTCTCACTAAAAGTCGGGGATTTATCTCCTGAGCATTTTATCTTTAATTAGGTTGACCAAATAATTACTAATTCATAATTGAAGAGAGTACAAGCCGTTACAATAATCTTTGATTTGGTTGTTTGCAAGGCCTTTGCGAACTAGCTAGCATTACGCTATGAGTGATAAATTCAGAAGCTAACACCGATAGCGCAGCGTTAGGAAGTCCGCGAACGTATTTTACGAATTACGTTCGCGCAACCGTAGCGAGTCTGCGTACCCCTGTGGGGAAGCAAGCTACGCGTAGCGTGTTGTAGAGAGCATAATTATCAATAATATGAATTACTGAATTACTTTGACCCTTCTCTATCTAGAGCAAAAAGCGAACTAACACGTACAAAGCCGAAGCTACAAGTTGCAATACCATCACTGGGATACCGTAGTGTAGAAAAGTTTTAAATGATATACGGCGTCCATGCTGCTCAGAAATACCGGCGGCTACGATGTTAGATGATGCTCCTACTAGTGTGCCATTACCTCCCAAAGTTGCACCAAACATCATCGCATAAAACAGAGGTAATACTTCTGGCGGAAACTGCCCTTGAAAGTCTTGTGCTAAAACTTCGGCAGGTGCTAATCCGACAGTAACAATATATTGTTTGAGTAATGGCACCATCCCCACCACTAAAGGAATATTGGGCACTACGCTTGATAATATCCCCACAAAAAATAATAAAAATAGGGAACCCAGCACAATATTTTTTCCTAAAATCGCTGCCAATACTCCTGATAAACCATTAATTACACCTGTTTTTTCTAACCCTCCAATTAGCACAAAAATACTCATAAAAAATATCAATGTACTCCAGTCTACATCCCGCAGAATGTTGTTAACTGAATCGATTTTACTATGGTGGGATAAAAGCAAAGCTAAAGCTGCTCCTAACAAAGCTGCGGCAGCAGGTGAGATCGGAACTGGTAGAGATTCTCCGATGACAAAAAATAGCAGGACGAAAAATACTATAACTGCACCGACGCTTAAAGCTCGTGGATGATTGATTTGTGGATGTGGTAGTTCCTCAAGATTATCTAACTGTGTATTCCAAATTTTTCGGAATAAAAATGGTAGTGTTGCAATCACTATGACAATGGCAATTACTCCCCCTAAACTCAACTTCAATAAATAATCTGTAAAGCTAATATTCACAGCATCGCCAACAATAAATGTAGCTGGATCTCCAACTAAAGTCAGCAATCCCGCACTATTAGCAACAAATACCATTAAAATCAACAAGGGTACGAAATTTATCCCAACTTCCTGAGCCATTGGGGGAATTAAAGGTGCTAGCAACATTACTGTTGTGGCATTTGGCAAAACTGCACAGATGGGTGTAACGATAGCCACAATACCAAGTAATAGACGCTTGCCTTGTCCTTTAGCTATGAGTACTATTTGAGTAGCTAAATAATCAAATATTTTTGTAGGCTCAAAAGCCCGCACTAAGACCATAACTCCAAAGAATAAACCGAGTGTTCCATGACTGTTGCCGATATAACCAACAGCTTCTTCTAAAGTCATGACGTTGGTAAAAACTAATAACAATGCTCCCAACAATGCCGCAATGGTGAGATGTACCCATTCCGTCATTACTAAAACAATGACGCTTATAAATGTAATTACGCTGAGGATTGCTTGCCAGTTTTCCACACCTTACCTCTCGAAGTTTAATTGGTTGCATAGTAGCGAAAAAAGTCACCTAGTTGTAGGTGACTTATCTATCATTACAATTGGATAAAAATTACTGAAATTCTGAACAGTGATTATTCATCAATACAACTGGGAATACCCAAAACGGCGCAGGGAAAATTAGAACCTAGTGCCTCAATCATCGGATGATTAACAGAGTTGCAACCTAAAAACAGAATATCGGCAGTTTCTGATTCAACAACTTTGGTAAGTTCTGTGTAAATGCAGCCAAACCGCAAATGAGATTTGAAGCAACCCTGCCATTCTTCAGCCAGACTTCGGGCTTGCCAGAGAATTATATCTGCTTGTTGTAGGGGAGTTACTACTGTCTGCAATTGGGGTTGACTTAATACCAGTGTGGCAGATTTTGATACTTCATTAACTTGGCATTCCAATGAAGGCTGTTGTTGTGGAAAGCTCAAGATATTTGGATACTGGCTGCTTTGATTGTCTTCTAGCACATAAACGGCTTGAACTGTGACTTCTGCATTGGTGGCTAAACGCGTTTGATGGGCAATCCAGAAAGCAATATCTAGCGCCGTATGACTGTTAGGAGATGCGTCATAGGCAACAATTAAATTAACTGCTTTTGCTTTTTGAGGTTTTTTAGAAAAAGGTTTTTTTGGTTCTGGCAACAGTACCATTTGTTCAATTAAGTCATCTCGGCCTGTGGCACTTTGCAGACGTGCTAACATTGGCTTAATTTGCACAGTTTTACTTCTCCCAATGAAATTAATTAGTAATGAGAAGCAGGGCGATTAATTTGAGATTTTGGACTTTCCTGCAGAACGCTACGCGAACGGCTACACTCAGTCAAAAGATTTTGGATTTTAGATTGAGTGATGATAACCAAAAGTTCAAATCTTAAATCAGTCAAGGAAACCCCAATAATAACTGTATTACAGCCAAAGTCTTGGGGGTTCCTTCCATTGCCTACGGAGTTAGCTGACGGGCTAAGACTGGAAGGTGTCTCTCGTAAGATTAGCCCCAAACATTGGTTCCTCCGTTCCAAATTCAGCTTTCATGAATTTGAATTAGGCTACCCACTAAAAAAAATGATAATCTAATTTACTCGTCTTGGGCAAAATATCGGTCAAGGAAATTTAGGGCGTGGTTGCGGAGTTCAAAATATTCTTTTGAGTTTCGCATGGCGGCGCGATCGCGTGGATGCTCAAAAGGAACTTTTAAAATCTCTCCTATACTAGCAGATGGGCCATTGGTCATCAAGACGATGCGATCGGACATATAAATTGCTTCATCTACATCGTGGGTAATCATCATCACTGCTTGACGATTATTTTCCCAAATATCCAATACCTGCCGTTGTAATTTGCCACGAGTTAGCGCATCTAGTGCCCCAAAAGGTTCATCCATCAGCAACATTTTAGGACGAATTGCTAAAGCTCTGGCAATACCTACTCGTTGTTTCATACCTCCAGAGATTTCATCGGGATATTTGTCAGCCGCCGCCGTCAAGTTTACCATTGCCAAGTGTTGATTTACAATGCTGATTTTTTCAGCCCGATTAGCATTTTTTAGCACTTCATCCACAGCTAACCGGATATTTTCTCGCACGGTTAACCAAGGCAACAGCGAATAGTTCTGAAATACCATCATCCGCTCGGCTCCTGGCTGACGAATCTCTTTCCCATCTAGCCGGACTGAGCCGGAAGTGGCTTTTTCTAAACCAGCTACTATCTTTAGTAGGGTTGATTTTCCACAACCAGAGTGACCAATTACAGAAATATATTCATCTTCACCAATCGTCAGATTAACTCCATCTAAAACGACAAAGTTATCTTTATCAGGTGTCGGATAAGACTTGACTAAATTTTCAATTTCTAAAAACCCAGTGCGGGGCATAACTTCGGTCTGTGTATTAATAGGTAATGAGGTATATTCCATCATCGAAACGCTCCAGAAATAATTTAGTCATCAGTCAATATTTGAACTTAGATTTAAGACATGAAAAAGTTAGTGGGAGCATTAGCCCTGATGGCAAAACTATTCAGATAACCCACCGGATCGCTGGGGTCGAAGCCTTTCTTATCTATAAATACTTCTGGTGGTTCGACCTTGTAATCATCCTTGGGACACTCGATGCCCATTTCAGACGCTATCTCCCGATATAAATCTGTTCTCCAACCAAGTTCTGCTAGTTCTTCGGCATTTTTGGGGAATTCTTTAATTTGTCCCCACCGCGCTGCTTGTGTCATCAACCAGATACTTCTTGATCTCCATAAAAATGTTGAGTGTTCTGCTGGCTGTTTGGGAAGGTTGTCAGGAATATCGAAGAAAATCGTGGTGTCAGCGGCTTTGATGGTGCGGTCTTTGCCATCAAAGCCGCCATAGTTGTAGTTGCCGAGAATTCCCGGACTTGTAAACTTCGCAATTGGCGCATCTTTCTTGTTAGGTCTAGCACCTGTAAAGGAACGGTCTGTTATTAGTTCGGCTACTTCTTGGCGATTTTCTACTTTGCTGCAATACTGACAGGCTTCAATCATCGCCTTGACTAAAGAACGATAGGTTTTGGGATATTTGTCGATGAAAGATTCCATCACCCCCAAAAGTCGATCTGGGTGTCCCAACCAGACTTCTTTACCTTGTGCAAAGGTAAAACCGATGTTTTCATTACCTGTTATTGCCCGTGTATTCCAGGGTTCTGCAACCATGTAAGCTTGCATTGCACCAATCCGCACGTTTGTTACCATTTGGGGTGGCGGAACGATGATGACGCGAAACTCTTTAAGCGGATCAACACCTGCGGCGGCGGATAAGTAACGGATAAAGTATTCGTAAATGGAGGAACTTAATACTACTGCCCAAACTCTGTTTTCTGGCGGTTGCTTGTCAAAGTAGCCTCGGAAATCGCGCCCAAAGGCTTCTAAAGCACCATCGCCATATTTTTCTTGATACTCATACCACGGACGCAGCCCAAAATCCCACATGGCTTTGTTCATTGTCATGGCGTTACCGTGGCGGTGAATGGTCATGGCTGCACACAAAGGGGCGTGGCGTGCGCCTTCGGCACCAATTCTGGCGTTGGTAACTGCACCAGATACAACGGGTGAAGCATCCAAGCGACCAAAAATTAAACCGTCGCGGGAAGTAGCCCAACTGGCTTCGCGGTTGAGTGTAACGTTCAAACCATACTTGTGGAAGAAGCCTTTTTTCCAGGCGATCGCAAATGGTGCACAATCATTAACGGGAACGTAACCAACTGTAAGATCGGCTTTTTCTAGGTCGCCGCTTTTAACTACTGGTTGTACAGCTAAGGCTTCTTCTGTCAATCCTTTGGCTGATCTATCTCCTGAAATCCCACAGGAGGAAAGCGCCATTCCCGCTGTTGTTGCTCCTATTCCCTTGATAATATCTCGTCGAGTCCAGTTAATATCACCCATTTTTGTAGCTCCATTGGTGATTAATTGCTCATGCTACAAGCGCAGAGTCATGTTACATCTTGCTGTTTTGATAGCAGCCAAATTTTGTTAGTTGGAAGTTTTAGGGCGATGGGTTACTAATTCTTCAATTTTGCCAACGGCGTAATCCAGGATTAACCCAGTTACACCAATTATCAACACAGCTAAAAAGACTGAACTCAGGTTTAAGCGACTCCATTCATCCCAGACAAAAAAGCCGATACCAATACCGCCTGTGAGCATTTCCACGGCAACGATTACTAGCCAAGCTATCCCTAAACTAATTCGTAAACCTGTAAAAATATATGGCAAACTTGCAGGCCAAATGATTTTTGTAATCCGCCGCCAACGGGGCATTTCTAGCACTCGTGCCACATCTAAATAATCTTTGGGAACACTAGAAACACCTAAAGCGGTATTAATAATTGTTGGCCATAGGGAAGTAATAAAGATGACAAAAATTGCTGAAGGATCTGCCAAATTGAAAATTGCTAAGGCAATGGGCAGCCAAGCTAGGGGTGATACAGGTTTAAAAATTTGAATGATCGGATTAAGTGCTAGCATTGCCGGTCTGGACATGCCAATGAGAAACCCCAGAGGAATCGCTACTACCGCACCTAACAAAAAGCCTATTAATACCCGGCGCAGACTTGCTATTAACAACCAACCAATTCCCAAGTTGCCTGGGCCTCGCTGGTAGAAGGGATTTAAGATGTAGTCTAGATTAGCGATGAACGCTTCTGGTGGGGTGGGCATCAATTCATGGTTGACAAGTGCAACAATCCACCACAACACAACTATTCCCAAGAAGCCCAATACAGGTAGAATGAAGACATCTCTAAGGATGACAGGGCTTGCCTTTTTCCAGGCAGCTTGTCCAGCGATCGCTGCGATCACTGCTAAATTTAATTGGAATATCATTTACAACCTCAACAGATTTAAGTGCAGGTACAAAAAAGCCGAGCAGTACCAGCCTTGGACACTGATGAGATCGGAACATTGTAAAAATGCCGTCTCTTCAGTCTCCTCTCAATGCCTACGAAGTTAGCTGACGGGCTAGGGCTGAGAGATGCCCTTCTGTAGAAAGTTATGAGTTATGAGTTATGGGTTACTAAATTTTATTTAATTCCTAACTCCTCACTCTCAACTCCTCACTTTCTATGAGATACGCCCCACAATTTGGTTCCTCCGCTCCAGCGTTATGCACTGTGACACGCTGAATTAGGCTGACTTACTCTAATGGATACTAAATTATGGACAATATAACATCGATGCTCAGTAAAAGCCATCTATCTTATGATAAATGTTGTTAATTAAAATACCAAAATCAAGTGTTATTTCTTAATTTGTAGTAATAATTAAAACTTGTGTTGCTAGTTAAGTTGTGAGTGAACTCCTTACACAGACTACTAAACAATATAGTCGAGCCAAGCATTAAGAATGTTACATACCTAATTAATATTTTTTAAAAAGAAATATAATGTACTGGCAAAATTTTATACAATCTTAATTGCTCAACAACTAGAAGAGGATGTGCAATCTATTCCTTTTGGTAGGTGAAAAATATCACTAACTTTGGTAAAAACTCATTGCACTCGCTAAACTAATTGCATATGGAAGTTTACTCATTTATCTCTTAGCTGATATTTAACATAATGGATTTTAGTCAAGTACTGGCTGAAAAAACGGACACCATCCTCGATAAATGGATTCTAGCAGTTCGCAAGGATAGACGGATTGAAAGTGCTGATGACCTATCTTATACAGCAGTAAAGGATCACATCCCTGATGTTTTGAAAGCGATGGTGACAGTGCTTTCAAAATCTCAGGATAATGATATTCAGTCAATAGTTACTGCTAGTTTCCAGCATGGAGCTATTCGAGCCGAACAAGGCTTTGATCCAGCAGAAATAGCTACAGAATATCATCTGCTGCGAACGGTAATATTTGATACTATACAATCAGATTTATTGAGTGGAACACCTGTAGAGATAATTCGTTCCATGCGTTTGATTGACGCTATTATAGACGAAGCGATCGCTCGCTGTTTCAAGAGTTATGTTGAGGAGCGGTTGCGAGAATTACAGCAGTTGCAGTCATCATTAACACTCCACAATGAAGAACTCACGCGCTTGATTAGCGCCAATCAAGAGTATCTTTCACAACTAGCCCACGAATTGAAACATCCACTAACTTCTATTATTGGTTACTCGGATTTGTTTTTACGCCAACAACGACGCAAAACAGAGATAAAAGATAACTATAGCAATTTAGAACATATTGAGCGAGTGCTACGCAACGGTAGACAGTTACTCCATCTGATCAATGATGTGTTAGAACTTTCGCGCTATGACTCAGGGCAGATAAAACTCCAACTAGCACCCACAGATGTGCGTGAATTAATCAATAATGTTTGTGAAATGTTGGAACCTTTAGCTGCTGGGAAAAATTTAAAAGTCGTAGTAGATTGCGATCGCGCTCCCAAAGAATTAATCACAGATTCTTTTCAATGCCAACAGATTATTACAAATCTTATTAGTAATGCGATTCGCTATACAGAGTCGGGGACTATTATTATAATGTGTCAGGTGTTGGAGAACCAGAGATGTGCGATCGCAGTTTGTGACACTGGAATTGGCATTGCATCCGAAAATCAAGCCCAGATATTTGAACCTTATTTTCGCGTAAGTTCAAGCGATCGTCCCTATCTCGCTGATAGTACAGGATTGGGATTAGCGATCGTCTCCCGCTTAGTAAAACTACTCAAAGGTGAAATTAAGCTAGTCTCTGAGGTAGGCGTTGGTTCTACTTTTACTGTAATTTTGCCTTTACAAATCGAAAGTTGATTTCGCGCCAAGACGTAAAATTATTCTTTGCGCCTTTGCGTGAAATCAAAAAACATGATTACAACAAACCTTGTTTTTTCAACTTAGCTAGCGCATCCTCAGCAGAAGCTTTCTCTGCATCTTTCTTATTACGTCCCTTACCTTCGCCGTAAATTTTTCCATCTACCAATACTTTTGCTATGAATTCTGGCGCGTGAGAAGGGCCTCCTATTTGTTCCGTGAAATATTTGGGAGGAGTTGGAGTAACGTTGCGTTGCACCCATTCTTGAAAACGATTTTTTGAGTCTACATTAGAACGAGACACAACTATATGCTTAGGATCTACAGAATCAAATAGTGGTTCTATAATTGCCCGAACTGCTTCAATATTGGAATCATTATCCAAATAGTAAGCACCAAGTACAGCTTCAAAGGTGCTACTAAGCAAATTAGGATTTTGGTAGCCTCCATCTCGAATAGCGCCTTTTCCTAAACGCATCCTAAAGTCTAAACCTACCTCTTCAGCGAACTTTGCCAATTGCTTCTCATCTACCAGCGCCGAACGCCGCCGGGTTAATTCATCTTCTCCCATTTCTGGGTGACACTTGTATAGATATTCGCCGCTTAAGAAATTTAGCAAGGCATCACCGAGGAATTCTAAGCGTTCATTATGTTCGCCTTCTCCGGGGTTTTCATGGACATAAGAGCGGTGAGTAAGCGCACGACGCAGAAGTTTTTCATCATGGAATATTAGAAGTTTGTGCATTTTATCTTGTGTCCTGTTGCAGAAATTGACTGTTGGGAAAGTTTACAAGTGTTCTTTTGTTCAGACATGGAAAAACCGCAAATCGCGGTGTTTTGGGAAAACCCAGTTTTTTATTCAACTGGGTTTTTAAAAGCTATTTTAGGCAGCCAGTATATCTAACTCAGTTAAAAACAACTCCTGATTTTGCTTTCGGACTTTGCCATCCTTGACAGCAACATCAATAAACTGACTAAAACTCTTAAATTTTTTGCTATCATCTGTAGAAATAGATAAGTATCCTTGATAGTTAGCACAACGTTGACGCATCAATCTATCAATGCGACCAAATACGGTAGGCTTACCTTGGCTTGAGACAGTTTTGATAGCTTCTATTAAATACTCTATAGCGTCTTTGTAATTAATCTGAGACACAATATCTGTGTTTTGAGGTTGATTCTTATTGCTATTGGCAACTAGCTGAGGTAATTCATCTACAAAATGGAAGTTATCATTACCAACCAGTTTAATTAAATTTGGACTAGCACTACCTCTTTGAGCAAAAATTATCACCTTTTTACCCAAAGATTTTAGAATACAAATTAAGCCGGCATAGTCCCAGTCTCCTGAAAATAGGATAATTGTTTTTAGAGAAGGATTAAAAGCAACTGCTTGAACACAGTCAGCAATCAATCGATAATCTGCACTATTATTTGAATTATCAGGAACATCAACACACTTCATACCAAGAATTTCTAGCTCATTTTTGGTAAAAATCTGGTCTATGTACTGTGAATTATAGTAGACATTTTTCCAGTCTATACGCCCCTTAGATTGGGCAAATTCCAGCAAAAAATGACCCTTACTTTTAATTGAAGAGACGTTCTGAATATCGGCAAAAATACCAATAGCATTTTTATGCTGGCTTGTTTGTTTTTTGGAAAATTGATTAGCGTGTGGCATTGTAATGTATCCAGTTATTGTTTGGTGAACTGGACAGCTTCAACAAATTACACATCTAGCAGTAGCAGGGCTTTATGCGAGGAATTTGTACTCAAAAAGTACTACCTTGTAATAAAGCTTCCTAACGTCGCTTTCGTTTGGTTCAAGTCTCAGCCGTAGAACTCCTGGCTTCCTACCAAGTTTCGCGTCATCCTTTCCCCTGAACATTCATCCAAACATCTTGTCTTCCCATTGAAATTCTAGTCAATTAGTTGACTTGACATTAGGCTAAATACTCAGCCGAAGGGATGACTCGAAGCTCGGCAGGAAACTAGGAATTCTGCTGCTGAGACAACACCAAAAACCTGCGCTTTAGAGTGCGGTTGTTGATTCTGTCTTAAATACAGAATTGCATAGCTGCTACTGGATGTCAATATAGTTATTTATGAAGTTTTAGTAAAAGCGTAGACGCGCAGCGGCTTGTCGATTATCTATGGTAATTCTCTAAAAGCCAGCATTGATTTAAATAATATTCTAGCTAATAAATAATTTACTATTTGCTTTGCGCGATCGCACCATACAAAATACCTAAAATCCTCTTAATATCCTTAATATAATATTCACTCAAATCAATCGAAACTACATTGCCTTCAAGCTTGAGAAATTGCCAGATAGTACCGATAGTAACAGCACCATATATAGCTTTGATTTGATTTCCACCTCTCTCGTTAAATAACTGAGCCGCTACCATTTCGGCAATACATTGGGCTAAACCAGACCTCAAATTCTCATTTTTACTTTCTACTAAAACAACTACCGGACTACGCACAAGCAACTGCTCCGAAGAAAGACTCAAAATAAAATCGCAAAAGCCATTTAGTCCTCGTTGGCTATCAACAGTAAAATCAACTCCAGAAAAAAAGCTTATTTCATAATTAAATTTGCGTCTAATTTCTAACAAAATTGGACTGATAATCATTTCACTACGAGCTTTTTCCGAACTTATCGCTACTGCTAAATCAACATTTTCCCTAAGAAGAGTAGATAATAAATCACTACATTCTTGCTCCTGCACATTTGCGAATAGTCCAGATGATTCGTGGATAACTAACCCAAAAGAATCAATAACTTCAAGAAGTTTAAAATCACTATAAGCCATAAAACTACTCTTTTGTCTTATGACTGAATTCTATAACAAAGTTTAAAAATTCAGCTTTGGCGGAAACACTCTAGCTAAATCAAGAGACAAATCAGGAAAACAAGGAAAATTTATCACCTGGGTGGACAAGACAATTCGCTTATTTGAATAACCATATCTGCCTTGATTATCCTGATATGGTTCACTGTAAGCTTCCAAATAGTTATCAAATAAATTGAATATCCAATAATCAGTAATACCCGCTTGAGCATAGAGAGGTATTTTAACATCTTGGTCATAAGCTAAAGAAGAATCCGAAACCTCTATCACCAATAACACCTCAGCAGCTTGAGGATGACCAGAAAGATAATTATCATCTCGGTTTTGAAGAATAGCAAAATCCGGTTCAGGTTCGCTATTAGGTGGCAAAGCAATCGGAGCTTGAGATTGCAAAGTTGCCCTATCACCTACAAGTTTTGGAAGTTCTCGCAACAAGTTTCGCAAACAAGTTTCATGGGCTTTACCTTTGGATGCCATTTCAATAATTTCCCCATCAATTAATTCAATGTGGTCATCTTCATGGAAAAAGCCCAATTCTCCAAGCCTGTGGTATTCATCTAGTGTGAAGCGTTTAGCTTGAGCAACACTCATAACCTTACCTTTCTCTCATTGCCATAATCCCTATTCTAAATGTGTCAGAAATTGGTATGCTAAAGGCCGAGACTCGCTATAAAAGCAAACAATGCCTGCGCCTACTATAAATCCCACCATCACTGCCTTTCCCTTGACAGCCGTAGTCGGTCAAGAAGCAATTAAATTAGCCTTGCTGTTAGCCGCAGTTGATCCTGGTTTAGGAGGAGTAGCGATCGCAGGTCGTCGTGGTACGGCAAAATCTGTAATGGCTCGTGCTATCCATGCTCTACTACCGCCGATTGAAGTTGTCAAAGGTTCAATCAGTAATTGTGACCCCAATCACCCAGAAGAATGGGACGATCAACTTTTGGCGGAGTACGCAGACAAAGACATTCAAGATGTTCCCGTCGAAATTATCCCCGCGCCTTTTTTGCAAATTCCTCTAGGTATCACTGAAGACCGACTATTAGGTTCAGTAGATGTTGAAAAGTCGGTAAAACAAGGTGATACCATTTTTCAGCCCGGATTACTCGCTACAGCCAACCGGGGTGTACTGTACGTAGATGAAATTAATTTATTAGATGACCAAATATCAAATCAGCTTTTAACAGTATTATCTGAGGGACGCAACCAGATTGAACGGGAAGGGATTAGTTTTCAGCATCCGTGTAAATCCCTATTCATTGCCACCTACAATCCAGAAGAAGGCGGATTACGGGAGCATTTGTTAGATAGAATTGCGATCGCACTCTCTGCTGACGGTGTACTCGGCTTAGATCAAAGAGTAGCAGCAGTTGAGCAAGCGATCGCTTATTCTAAATCTCCCCAAGACTTCCTCAAACAGTACAACGAAGATTTAGACTCCCTCAAAACCCAAATTATCTTGGCGCGGGAATGGTTAAAAGAAGTCATCATCACCCACGAACAAATTGCCTACTTAGTGGATGAGTCCATTCGCGGAGGAGTTCAGGGACATCGCGCCGAGTTATTCGCCACGCGGGTTGCCAAAGCCGCAGCAGCTTTGGAGGGACGGACAACAGTTAATGCCGAAGATTTGCGCCGTGCTGTAGAACTTGTGATTGTACCACGCGCCACAGTTGTACAGACACCGCCACCAGATCAAGCACCACCACCGCCTCCACCCCCACCGCAACAGAATCAAGAAGAACCCCAAGATGAATCAGAGGAGGAAGAACAAGAAGAACAGGAAGAACAAGAAGAAAATCAAGAGCAAGAACCCCCCAGCATCCCGGAAGAGTTTATCTTTGATCCAGAAGGGGTAATCCTTGATGACAACGTGCTTTACTTTACTCAAATGGCGAAGCGGCAAGGTAAATCTGGTAGTCGCAGCGTCATATTTTCTGATGACAGGGGACGCTACATTAAGCCGATGTTGCCCAAGGGGAAAGCGCGACGCATTGCAGTAGATGCCACACTGAGAGCTGCGGCTCCTTATCAAAAAGCACGAAGAGAAAGACAACCAGATAGAAAAGTTATTGTCGAACAGCCTGATATTCGCTCGAAACGCTTGGTACGCAAAGCCGGGGCGTTGGTAGTGTTTGTAGTAGATGCTTCTGGCTCAATGGCCCTGAATCGAATGCAATCGGCTAAAGGTGCGGTGATGCAACTGTTGACAGAAGCTTATCAAAACCGCGACCAAATAGCATTAATTCCCTTCCGGGGAGAACAGGCAGAAGTGTTATTGCCTCCAACACGTTCTATTGCCTTAGCACGTAACCGCTTGGAAAGGTTGCCCTGTGGTGGGGGTTCACCCTTAGCGCATGGTTTAACCCAAGCTGTGCGCGTTGGTTTAAATGCTCAGATGAGTGGAGATATTGGGCAAGTTGTCCTTGTAGCAATCACCGATGGGCGGGGTAATATTCCCTTAGCGCGTTCTTTAGGTGAACAGCTTGAACCAGGAGAAAAGCCAGATATCAAAGGAGAATTATTAGAAATTGCTGCCAGAATCCGTGCTTTGGGGATGCAACTATTAGTAATTGATACAGAAAGTAAATTTGTGTCTACTGGCTTTGCCAAAGAATTATCGCAAACAGCAGGCGGTAAATATTATCATTTGCCAAAAGCGACAGATCAAGCTATTGCTGCTATGACCAAAGGTGCGATCGCTGATTTAAAATCTAGATAATTAGTCATTAGTCATTGGATTTTTGACTCAGTACGACTACGAACCAGTGGGCATTACCTGTGGTTGTAAATAGCAAATCAAATCCTGGATTCCCTTTTGGAGATAGCGCGTTACTGTCATTGGACTAGTGCCAATATTTTTAGCGGCATCTTTGCGAGAAAGTTCCTTCAAAAATACCATTTCGACTGCCATGCGGGGCTTTTCTTCCAACATATTGATTGCACCTTGCAGTTGTTGGCGTTCTTCTTCTTGTTGTAAAAGAACATGAGAACGGGGACAAGGAAGTGCTTCACCCAAGGTTATTTGGCAATCAACATAGTTAACTGCGGTTGCATCTAAACTTAAAGGCATCCGATTTTGAGCGGCTAACTTGGTTTCTTGCCATTCTTGCACAGATACCCGAAGTTGGCTGGCAATTTCAGCATCCTTGGGCTGGCGACCTAAAGACATTGCCAAGTCCTTGCGAATCTTTTGCCCTTCATTATATAATTCTTGCCAACGACGGGGAATTTTTAATAGAGTACTGCGATCGCGCAAAAAGTGCAGCATCTCACCACGAATATATGGCACAGCAAAGGAACTAAAAGCATATCCTTGACTGGGGTCGAAACGCTCAATTGCCCTAATCAAACCAAAATAACCAATTTGTTCTAAATCTTCATAAGGTTCATTACATTGATGGCTGAATTTATGAGCCATCTTCCGTACTAAGCCAGTATGTAACTGTACAAGTTTATTACGAAGTTTAATAGAAGGATTCTGGTGGTACAAGTGTAATAATTCTATACCATCAGTTCGTAAAGAGGACTCACTTGTTGCCATATACATTCCTTTGTTGAAACTCCTATTCCTCAGAAAATGGAGTTGCGTATATTTTCTTCTAAGCTGTTATTATTTTGCTTAGTCAGGGCAGAATAAGCCATCGTCGTTTCACTGAACTTATGAGGGGCCGAACTCCATAATTCAGTATTTGTACGCATGATTTTGCTAACCTCTCTGTTGCAGGTTATTTTTGTTTTTCACATAAAAATTTCAATATTGGATAATGTTTTTTGTTTAGTTGTCTCTTCCCCTTCCTGGTTTCTCGCCCAAAATCTTGGTAAGAATAGGAATAGGCAGAAGTTTTCCTAAAAAACAGTTTTTCAATATGAGCAATACCAGTAATTTTCGTGAAGCTATGCGTGAGGCTAAATCTCACGCCCTCGTAGGCCCAAATGTGATTGCCAACGCCCTCCCCTACGTTGGTGGTGGATTAGTGCTAACGGCATTAGGAACCTACGGCGGTTTGGGAGTTATCCGTACTAACCCCGGAATATTCTTTCCCACCTTCATTGGTGCGGTGATTTTGGAGTTAATTTTGTTCTTTGTTGCCCAAAATGTTGCTCAAAAAGGTAACAAGGGGCTTGCACTACCACTGTTGGCAACCTATAGCCTCTTGTCTGGATATACTCTCAGTGGCTTGATATTTGTCGCTTTGAGATCCCAAGGTGTTGGCATTCAAGGCATTGGTTTAGCTGCCCTTGGTTGTGGTGTCACCTTCATTGCTGCCCGTCAAATTGGTTCAAATCTCTCTGAACAAGATGGCATGGCTTTGACGAAAACCATTAATCTCGGTGTTATCGCCTTGGTGGTTGTGTGTCTTGCCCAATTCGGATTTGCCATGTTTGGTGTTTACACGCCAAATTGGCTAGAAATTGCCATTTCCGGTTTAGGAGTATTTCTGTTTGTTGGGGTTTCTGTTGTCGATTTCTACATCTTGCCCCGCACTTACAGTGATGACCAATATCTACCTGCTGCTTTATCGATGTACCTTACTTACATCAACTTGTTTGTCTTTATCTTGCGGTTACTAATTGCCATAAATGGCCGCGATTAATTGTCTGTAGACACTAACACAAGTAAAGTTTTATAAAGTAAAAACCGTGGTTGAATTTTTAGTAACCACGGTTTTTTCATCGTTTTAATATAGGATATATAGATACGTTAAGTATCAAGTGAGCAAAACTATGCTTGAACTCTCAAATATCAAAATTGAAGTAGAAAAGTTGTCTAATATCTTGACCAAGGCTGAAGGCTGTCTTTGACCTGCCAGAACTGTGTGCAAGAATTGAAGAGTTGAATCAATTGATTTCTCAAGCTACTTTCTGGCATAATTCTGCCAGTTTTTATCAGATACTTCAAGAAATTGATTTCCTCAAGGCTACAAAGAAACAATATCAGCGATCGCACTTCATTCTAGAAGATATCAAGGCTGCACTAGAACTACTAGAATTATCTGCTGATGAGGAATTGTTGCAAGAGGTACAAACTAACCTTACCCAACTACAGGAAGAACTCGAAATAGTAGAAATCCACCAATTACTGTCAGACCCCTGCGATGAGAAGGGGGCATTTTTGACAATTACGACTGAGGTTGGAGGTATAGATGCCGAACACTGGGCAACGATGTTATTGCAGCTATACCATCGTTGGGCAGTAAATCATAATCATAAAGTATATCTAGTGCAAGAGTCAGCAGGTGATTTAGGAGAGGTTAAACATGCCATCCTAGAAAGAAATTATAGGGCGTTATGCTTATGGCTGGCTAAAATCGGAACAAGGAACTCATGCAAGAATAGAGCGAATTTCTCCTGTTCATGGCAATGGGAAACGGCATACTTGCGTAGCCAACGTAGAAGTCAGCCCTATTTTAGATGAGTCTGTTGATTTTGAGATTCCAGAGAAGGATTTGGAAATTACTTTTTATCGTCATCGGGGGAATGTCAACCGAACAGAAACATGGGTAAAGATGGTTCACATTCCTACTGGGATTAGTGTATCTTGTAACCAAGAGCGTAGCCAGCTGCAAAATAAAGAGAAAGCTTTGGCTATTCTCAAGAGTAAACTGTTTGCGATGCCTACGGCTGGCTACGCCTACGCACTAGCCCAAAATGTCCAGCAAGTTGATGAAATTCAACCTCGGCTGATAAAATCTCTATCCAGCAAGCTCATCCGTGAATATATCTTGCATCCTTACACCAAGGTGAAAGATTTACGTACCAATGTCGAAACACCTGCTGCGACAGAGGTCTTAGACGGTAAGATTGATTTGTTTATCAAAGCCTATCTGCAACAGCTAAATCACACTACTTCACTGGGTAAAGAAGCACTTGAGAATTTCAAGTAACTTTTGTAACTAGTGCAGAAAAAATTTGCCCAACTACAGCTAAAATCAAGAAACACAAGTAGAATAAAGAGCAATTTTTTAATCCAAAGCGCTCTATCTATCATTCAACAAGCATTATGGATGTCCTAGAACTCAAACGCGAAATCGAAACGTTGTCTGGCCGCCTGGGTAAAACCCAGGACTATCTTTGACGTACCTGCACTGACAGCCAAAATTCAAGACCTCGAAAAAATATCATCACAGCCACAATTCTGGGATGACCAAACCCAGGCCCAACAAACGCTGCAAGAACTTAATGACCTGAAAGCCCATCTTCAGCAATACGATCGCTGGCACGCCAATCTAGAAGATACTAAGGTAGTTGTTGAATTGTTGGAGTTAGAAACAGATGAGGCGCTACTCCAAGAAGCCGAATCTACCATCACTCAACTGAATCGTGACCTTGACCAGTGGGAGTTACAACAGTTACTTTCTGGCCCCTATGATGCGGAAGGTGCTGTACTAACGATTAGTGCTGGTGCTGGTGGCACAGATGCTCAAGACTGGGCATTTATGCTGATGCGGATGTACACCCGTTGGGGCGAAGCTCACGGCTATAAGGTAACTTTAGCTGAAGAGTCGGAGGGTGATGAAGCCGGAATTAAATCGGCAACCCTAGAAATTACTGGTCGCTATGCTTATGGTTACTTGCGTTCAGAAATGGGTACACATCGCTTAGTGCGGATTTCACCTTTTAATGCTAACGGCAAGCGACAAACCAGTTTTGCAGGAGTGGAAGTCATGCCACAGATAGATAACTCTGTGCAACTGGACATTCCAGACAAGGATTTGGAAATCACCACAACTCGTTCTGGTGGTAAAGGTGGGCAAAATGTCAACAAAGTAGAAACTGCGGTGCGGATTGTTCACCTTCCTACAGGTCTTGCTGTGCGCTGTACAGAAGAGCGATCGCAGCTGCAAAATAAAGAAAAAGCTCTAAATCGCCTCAAAGCAAAGCTGTTGGTCATCGCCAAGGAGCAACGTGCCCAAGAAATTGCCGAAATTCGTGGCGATATGGTGGAAGCCTCCTGGGGAAACCAAATCCGTAACTATGTGTTTCACCCTTACCAAATGGTGAAGGATTTACGTACAAATACAGAAACAACAGCGATTGGTGATGTGATGAATGGCGAACTTGATACATTCATTCAAGCTTATCTGCGCCAAGAAAATAAACTGGTAGAAAGCACTCCTTCATAATTGGAGATTAATGACAAGTACTAAGTAATTATTTTTAACATTACTTAGCACTTGTTCTTTATTTTTAGTGTTTCATATTGGCGCGATGCACAGCATTCCCTCTGATTGGGGCGTTTTCAGAGAATTTCCTTAGCAATATACAGGCGATCGCAATTCTATCCCAGACCAACTGTTACAGTTATAAAAGAGTCTGTGGACAAATAACTATGAGCAACTCTCCTTCAACAGAACCTCAACCTAGCTACGTAAAACTCGCCATGCGAAACATGGTGCGCAAGGGTGGAACTTCCCTGAAGCATTTTGCGTTGACTGCCGTAGGGCTTTTAGCTCTCCTTGTTGGTCTTGCTTACCTAACTCACTAACGCCAAACTGTAAACCTCAGACTAGGAGACTGTGTGCCCCTGAGAGTTGAACTATATGTGGAGGATTATTTTTATGAGTTGTCCCCGACAACATCTGTAAGCATTGGGGACACTCATCCCCGAATTACTCCTGAAACTTGGGAAAAATGGTTTAATGACTGGTTGGAAATACTTCACCCTCATATTCCGCCAGCGCCAAGTTATGAAATCGGGCTGCGTTTGACAGATGACTCGCAAATTCAAGAACTGAATGCCCAGTATCGTCAACAAAATAAGCCCACAGACGTTTTAGCCTTTGCTGCTTTGGAGGTGGATTTTCCTCAAAGCAAAGAAATGCTTGCCTCTGTACCATTATACTTAGGTGATATTATCGTGTCTGTAGATACAGCACAACGTCAAGCTCAACAGCAGGAACATACCTTACCAACAGAGCTAGCCTGGTTAGCTGCTCACGGTTTATTGCACCTCTTAGGCTGGGATCATCCTGATGAAGAAAGTTTGGGGCGAATGTTAGAACAGCAAGTGAGATTGCTGAATGCAATAGGTATTACTATTGACATCGAATAGCATTAGCTTGTGTATCCCTTAATGTTAATTTTGGGTAATACTTTTATAATACTTCTGTGGAAAATTGCTTAAAGATTGCCTCAAAGTTAATTCTGCCATTAAGATCGGCGAATATTCCCACTGTAGCAACTCTGTTCTTGTGTTTTTAAGTCTATGTCCCAAAAAATTTCTTCATCACCAACGCCTACCTCGTTACAAACACTGGTGTCTAACGAACGGGAATTCTCCTGGAAAGTGGCCTCTAATTTATTTGTCAGTTTTAAATATGCCTGGGCTGGAATCAGCTATAGTTTTCAAACTCAACGTAATTTTCGCATCCACGTAAGTGTTTGTGCCTTAGCGATCGCTTTAAGCGTTTTTTTGCATCTGCAAGCGGTGGAAATCGCAGTAATTGGCATAACTAGTGGTTTAGTTTTGGCATTAGAGTTACTAAATACAGCGATCGAGTCCCTTGTAGACTTAACCGTTAAGCAGACATACCATGATTTGGCAAAAATTGCTAAAGATTGTGCGGCAGGTGCAGTCCTTGTCTCTGCTTTGGTAGCGGTGCTGGTAGCTGGTACGCTCCTGCTCCCTCCTCTGGTAAAGTTAATTATATCGGCTTTGTAGAGGTGAATTGCGACGCCGATAGCGTACCACTCCGTGGAAGCAAGCTACGCGTAGCGTCTCGTAGAGAAGCGGTAGCGAGTCATTGAGCGTCATAGCCCACCGCAGGCATCGCCAAGTAACTCGGTAAGAGATCACACTCTGTCCGATCCCCTTTACAAAACATATTCAAAATTTAAGTAGTGCGATCGTGCCAAACATCCTAGGTGAAGGGTTACTGGGTAATCTTTATGCGTCCACGCCAGCTTTATTTTTACACCTAGCGAACAAATAGCATGAGATATTTGTCTATGCTTTTTGCAACTGATGAGTGGTAAAAACCAGGAGTGATGAGCTTTGATTATAGTTATCGACAATTACGACAGTTTTACATATAATTTAGTACAATATCTGGGAGAATTGGCAGCAGAATTCCCAGTGGCAGATGATATTAAAGTTTTTCGTAACGACAAGATATCCATAGATGAGATTCGGGCATTAAAGCCAGAAGCTGTGGTTATTTCTCCTGGGCCTGGTCGCCCGGAAGATGCCGGTATTTCCCTAGAGTTGATTGAACAACTAGGCCAAGAGTTGCCAATTTTGGGTGTCTGTTTGGGACATCAAAGCATTGGTCAAGTATTCGGTGGTAAAATAATTCCTGCTCCAGAGTTGATGCATGGCAAAACCTCTCAGGTGTCTCACACTGGAGTGGGGGTTTTCCGGGGATTAGAAAATCCTCTAACCGCCACTAGGTATCATAGTTTGGTAATCGAACGTGAGACTTGCCCCGATGTGTTAGAAATCACCGCTTGGGTTGAAGATAACACCATTATGGGAGTGCGACACCGGAACTATCCTCACATTCAGGGCGTCCAGTTTCACCCAGAGAGTGTCCTGACATCTTCAGGAAAACAGTTATTGCGAAATTTTCTGGAACAGTTACAGTCGAGAGCATAATTAATGAAACGACGACAGTTGATGGGCTATGCTGGGGCGGGGTTGGTCACAGCTTTGGTTACTACCTTGGGTTCTGAATCTCAAGCTGACGCACAATCTAGCAGTTTATCAGTTCAGTGGTTGGGTCATACTTGCTTTCTTTTTACTGGTGGCGGTGCGAAAATTCTTGTCAATCCCTTTCGAGCGGTCGGCTGTACTGCTGGGTATCGTCTACCAAAAGTTGCAGCAGATTTGGTACTGATTAGCAGTCAACTGCTGGATGAAGGCGCTGTGGATGTACTACCGGGAAATGCAAAACTCATCTACGAACCAGGAGTTTATGAGTTCAAAGGCATTAAGTTCCAAGGAATTGCCATAGACCACGATCGCAAAGGTGGTAAGCAGTTTGGCTCAAATACTGCTTGGAGTTGGAAGCAAGGCGGAATTAATATCCTACACTTAGGCGGAGCCGCTGCACCTATTTCCATTGAGCAAAAAATCCTGATGGGACGTCCTGATGTAGCATTTATTCCAGTGGGAGGTAGTGCAAAAGCCTACAATGCCCAAGAAGCAAAGCAGGCTGTTCAAGTGTTAAATCCCAAGCTGGTGATTCCGACCCATTACCGAACACAGGCGGCTGACGCTGCTGCGTGCGATATTTCGCCACTGGATGATTTTCTGACCTTGATTCAAGGTATGACAGTGCGACGTAGTAATGGAGATAGTATTTCCATTAGCCCTGGTAAATTGCCCGAAAATGGGGAAATTCAGGTTTTGAGTTACAAATTTTGAGTTACAAGTTTTGAGGAGTAGGAGAAGCAGTGGAAGATTTCTAACTTCTAACTCCTAACTCCTAACTCTAGCTTTTAGAACGTATACCACTCTGGACCAAGCTTGTCTGCTTCGCTGATGGGAGTCTCAACTGCTGTTGTCTCATTTACAGTCCAAATGTTATCTGCAAATGTTGTCTGATCACGCCAGTAGATGTCGGTCTTACCGTCGCCGTTATAATCGCCAAGAGATGGTGTCAAGGCCGCGTTATTAGCTGGTAAGAAAGCTTCAGTAGCAACTGTTGTACCATCCATCAACCAAGCAGTGTTCGCACCTGTGGTTCCATTGCGCCAGAAGATATCGGTCTTGCCATCACCGTTGAAATCACCAATTTTGGAAGTCCAAGATGAGTCAAGTGTTCCCAAAGCACCCTCTGTAACTAAGATGCCTCTCATTGTCCAAATCTTGTTCTCACCTGTTTGAGCGTTTCTCCACAGCAGGTCTGTGCTTAAATCACCGTTGAAATCGCCAACGCTATAAGTCCAGGATGCATCTTGTGATTGCAACGCAAACTCACTCTTTTGCGTACCATCCATGAACCAAACGCTGTTATCGCCTGTTGTCTGATTGCGCCAGAAGATGTCACTCTTGCCATTGCCGTCGAAATCAACAATGGTAGCAGTTAGTGCTGGGTCTGTAATGTCTAGAACAGTTGCAGTGACAACTGTTGTGCCATCCATTTCCCAAATAGCATTCTCACCGGTTTGAGCATTATGCCAGAAGATATCGGTTTTGCGATCGCCGTTGAAATCGCCAATCTGAGAAGTCCAGGCTGGGTCAACGCTAGTTAGAGAAGCCGCATTAGCAACTCTTGTACCATCCATCAGGACAATGCTATTCTCACCGGTTGTTTTATTGCGTAATAAAAAGTCGGTTTTGCCATCATTGTTGAATTCGCCAATTTTGTAATCATAGGCGGCTAGGTCAAATTGGCCCAGGGAACCTTGTTCGATAACTCTTGTCCCATCCATCAGGCGAACGATAATTTCACCAGTTTGGGTATTAACCCAAAGTTTATCCGTTTTGCCATCAGCATTGAAGTCAGGAACAATCGCCGCACTGGTTAAGTAAGGATTAGGATTGGGATTTGCTGACACCACCGCAGATTGTTGGGATTGTGAGGAACTCTTACTTCCCAGAAGCGAATCAGAACTTAGAGTAGTTAAAGTATTAAGAGGAGATGTTAATACTTGTATTTTTTGGGTAGTTTCTGCCCATTGTGAATTCAAAGATTTTGAAGTATTTTGAGTTCCAAACATGATGTAGTTTTATGATTGGTTGTCATCTTTTTTTAACTTTTTTTGGCAATCTCTTTCTGTAACCAAATAACATTTGTCAAGTTTTCAATATTTCTTTATAACTATTTTTTCTTTATTAATGTCATTCTTTGAAGATAAATATCTGTTTGTTTTAAATGATCATTATGGAATTTTCGGTTCTATATAAGCAATTACAAAATATTTTTGCTTTTTATGTAAATGATGATTTATAGACAAAATATGTTAGCTTTTACTTTTGTTATATTTTGAATTAAAACATACGCATTCATCTAACAGTTATTGGGTTACATAAAAATATTTAGTCTATGTAATCTTGATGTGATTACATAGTAGTTTGTATAGGAAGCCTAAATTATTGATTAAAAGCTCAGATGCCCGAATATCAAAGAATTCAAGGCTCTAAGCTTTTCAAGATAATTGATTATTCTCTAAGAATTTATGAATTGAGTAGAAACAAATATTGGCTAGAATAACTTAGATTAGCAACTACCGAGAAGCATTATTTGTGCATCTTCTAGTTGCCAAAAGTGTAAAATAACACAATACTTTAATACATACATCAGCTATGCAAGCAGAATATCGGCAGCGTCGTGAGCAGTTAATGGCAAAAATTGGTGATGGCACAGCCATTTTTCGCAGTGCACCAATGGCAGTGATGCACAACGATGTCGAGTATGTTTATCGCCAAGACAGTGATTTCTTCTACCTGACTGGTTTTAATGAACCACAGGCTGTTGCAGTGTTAGCACCACATCATTCAGAACATCGGTTTGTGCTGTTTGTGCAACCGAAGGATCGCGAAAAGGAAGTATGGACTGGTTATCTTTCTGGGGTAGATGCAGCGAAGGAAATTTATGGTGCTGATGAAGCGTACCCCATTAGCGAGTTAGACGAAAAGCTGCCACAGTATTTGGAAAAAGCCAGCCGCATTTATTATCACTTAGGACGCGATCGCACTTTTAATGACCAAATCCTGGGACATTACCAAAGTTTACTGCGGACTTATCCTAAACGCGGTACTGGGCCGATCGCTATTGAAGATACTGGGACTGTCCTCAACAGCATGAGATTGATCAAAAGTGAAGCTGAGTTGGGGTTGATGCGTCAAGCAGTTGCGATCGCAACTGAAGCCCACAATTACGCCCAAGAAATCGCCGCACCCGGACGTTATGAGTACGAAATTCAGGCGGAGATGGAACGCATCTTTCGAGTGCGGGGTGGAATGGGACCAGCTTATCCTTCGATTGTGGCTTCTGGCGTGAATGCTTGCGTACTGCACTACATTGAAAATAATCGTCAAATGCAGGATGGAGAATTACTGCTAATTGATGCCGGTTGTGCATACGGTTATTACAATTCCGATATTACCCGAACATTTCCTGTCGGGGGTAAATTTACGCCCGAACAAAAGACGTTGTATGAGATTGTTTTGGAGGCGCAAAAACAAGCGATCGCTCAAGTGCAACCAGGTAATCCCTTTAAATTAGTTCACGATACAGCAGTGCGTGTCCTCACGGAAGGTTTAGTTGAACTTGGCATTCTCAAAGGTGAAATTGACAAGTTAATTGAAGAAGAGAAATATAAGCCATATTATATGCACCGCACCAGTCATTGGTTAGGTTTGGATGTCCATGATGTGGGGGTTTACCAGCACGGTGAAGATAAACCACAGATTTTGCAACCAGGCCAAATTTTGACAGTGGAACCGGGACTATATATTGTGCCTGACACTAAACTAGCAGAAGACCAGCCAGAGACTGATCCTCGATGGGTTGGTATTGGTATTCGAATTGAGGATGATGTGTTAGTTACATCTAATGGACATGAAGTGTTAACTGTGGGAGTTCCCAAAGCAGTGGATGAAGTGGAACGATAAAAAATGGGGATGGTACACACCATCCCCAAACTAAAATTGCGGACAAGCCATCAGATTCGTTGTCAGAATTCCTAAGATTTTGTCTATTTCTTTAATAAAGTAATCGTTCTTATCGATAAAGATGGTATTCTCACAAAGTTTGATAAATTTCCAATCTGTTCCTGTTGCAACTACACCATAAATTTCATTGATCATATTTCCTTGTTGCTGGTTAAACTTAACTGCATAGTATCATCTTGGTAGTAAAGTGTAGCGATACCTACGGCGACAAGCTACGCAAGTGAGTTTGATGATATCTCAGATCAAGAACAGCCTTCAACAAATTCAACTTCCGGCAGTTTACCTGACCGAAACTGAGTAACACGCTTACCATCAGTCTCGAATACCACACGATATTTCTGATCAGCACGGTCTTTCGGGATAAATGTTAGGTAGTGTCCGCCTTGAACGTATTTATGAGGTGTGACTTGAATTTGTCCTGGGTAAAGAGACTTGATTTGCGCTTCGGTATCGCCGATTTTTGCACCTTTTAAGGTAGCAATTTTACTATTTCTCCACACATCTACCCTAGAAATGCGACCTTCTGTCACCATAAACCCAAGATTCTTCGGTTCCGATTCCGGCTTCACGTAGTAGCAATTATTATTAGGTGGATCGCCAACTAGCCGAGTACCAGCAGCTTTCTTCGCTTGAGAAACAGTCATTCCAACTCGCACCTGTCCAATACCATTGGTAAACAATTTAGATTGATTGGTCAGTTTTGTCTGTGCTAGTACTGTCCCGACTGTCAAAGAAGAAAGGGCAAGAATTGTAGTAAAAATAGTCAATAATTTATCTTTACTCTTCATGATTTTTGAGGTAAAAACACGTTTATAGTTTTATCTACAAAATCCATTGTCCCAATTTCAGACTTTTCTCTTAAAGCCGTACAATCTCCATAATTCAAATTTTGCTGTCTAGTAGCAATTACTCATAAATTATGAATGATGAACTAATTACTGACATGAGTCAGATCGCTCTTCATTGGCTAAATTCGCTACTAATAGACAGTAAAGCATTGGTAGAAGGGTCAAAGATTTTGCGATCGCAGTTTCAAGTAGTGCAAATGCTCGTAGTACCAAAATTCAGGTTCAGTATAACTTATAAACAACAGCTACATTATCAACATCGCTGTTCCTGAAAATGTGTACAGGCAAAGATAGAATTTTTGAAGCATTTAAAGTAAATTATTATACACAAAAATACCCAATATTCAATCAGCAGAAGTTCCTTTATCACTACCAGCGAATAAATTGATTTGGGACTCACCTACTTTATAAATAGAACTACACAAGCAGAAGTTACTGTGGTTTCTCAACCAGTAAGCACTTCAAAAGTTGAGACAGGAGTTTTTGGGTCAGTGTAGTTTCAACAATAACTTGGCAATAAAAAATGAGGATAGTCAATACCATCCCCATTTTATTTTTTTTGTTTTGCTCATTTCCAGGCATTAGCCCAGAAATCAGCTATTAGAGTTGTGGTACGTACTGCTGCTTTTCAGGTACCTCAGCGTACTCAGCCACAATCTGGCGGAATTCTTCGCCGTCAATGGTTTCCTTTTCGATGAGTAAATCGACTAAGCGATCGGTGACAGTGCGATGGTCACGGACAATTTTCTTGGCGTTTTCGTAGCATTCTTCCACGATCGCTCGCACTTGTCCATCAATGCGAGAGGCAATAGATTCGGAATACTCAGATCGAGTTGTCCAGTCACGACCCAAAAACACTTCACCCTGTTGGCTTTCCAATGAAAGTGGCCCTAAGTCGGACATCCCGAAACGAGTCACCATCTGCCGCGCCATTCCCGATAACTGTTGCAAGTCTCCACCAGCGCCAGTTGTGACTTCGGCAGCCCCAAAAATTACTTCTTCAGCAGCGCGACCGCCCAAAGCACCAGTAATCCTGGCTTTCAACTGAGAACGAGAAATTAACCCTTGTTCTTCGTTGGGAGTAAACCAAGTCAAACCTTGCGCTTGTCCTCTTGGGATTAAGGTTACTTTCTGCACGGGGTCATGGTCTTTTAACAAAGTTCCCACTAAAGCGTGTCCAATTTCGTGGTATGCAATTAAGCGCTTGCTCTTGCTGTCTACCAAAGGAGTGCCTTCCATCCCAGCGACTACCCGATCCACCGCATCATCAATTTCGCGGAGAGTAATACCTTCTTTGCGTCTTCTAGCAGTCAGAATTGCTGCTTCGTTGAGTAAGTTGGCTAAGTCAGCACCGGTAAATCCAGGAGTGCGGCGAGCGATCGCATCTAAAGATACGCTAGTGTCTAGTTTCTTGTTCCGCGCATGGACTTGCAAGATTTCCAAACGCCCTTTGATATCGGGGGCATCGACTGTTACTTGGCGGTCAAAGCGACCGGGACGCAACAAGGCTGAGTCTAGTACGTCGGGACGGTTGGTGGCAGCAATAATAATAATGCCTGTGTTACCTTCAAACCCGTCCATTTCGGTGAGCAACTGGTTGAGGGTTTGCTCTCTTTCATCGTTACCGCCGCCGATACCAGCGCCCCGTTGCCGTCCAACTGCGTCGATTTCATCGATGAAGATGATACAGGGGGCGTTGTCTTTGGCTTTTTTGAACAAATCGCGGACGCGGGATGCACCTACACCAACGAACATTTCCACAAATTCTGAACCGGAAATACTGAAGAAAGGTACGCCTGCTTCGCCAGCGATCGCTTTTGCTAGTAAAGTTTTACCAGTTCCAGGAGGCCCAACTAACAGTACTCCCTTGGGAATGCGTGCGCCTACAGCAGTAAATCTTTCTGGCTGCTTCAGGAAGGTGACGACTTCTTGCAATTCTTCTTTAGCTTCTTCAATCCCGGCTACGTCGTCAAATTTGACCCCGGTTTTTGCCTCCATTTGGAAACGCGCTTTGGATTTGCCGAAGTTCATCGCTTGACCTGGCCCGCCGGGGAGGTTGCTAGAACGCCGGAACAAAAAGAACAGCCCGGTAATCAATAAAACTGGAAACACGAGATTGCCCAACAAGCCCCAAATTGCGCCATCATTCCGCATCGGGTGAGCATCAAAACTAATAGCTTTTTCTTTGAGCTTGCTAATTAACTCAGGAGCGTTAACAGGCAAATCTACCCGCCATCTTTGGACGCGATTTTCGATGTCTGGATCGCGGGCTTCTATAATAGCTGTCCTACCGCCTTCGTACAGATCCACACTGCTGACGCGATCGCCATCCAAGTATTCTAGAAAGCGACCATAAGTCATGCGGGTATTGGCTGCATTCTTACTCATATCAGTAGGAGCGCCTGCAAAGGCCCCTTGCCAGAAGAAAAAGCCAATTACCAAAGCCGGCAATGTCCAGAGTACTAGGACTTTCCAAGAGAATTTCATGTTAATTTGCCTTTAGATGGCTATACAACTCATCAGCCTTAGCAACCGAATGTTTCTCATTCTGTTACTTTAAGCTGTTAAACGGATGTCTATAAATCCATTTTGTTTAATTTGATCTCCTACATGCACTGCCATAAGGCAATTAGGGCATTATGGCGATGCCAACAAGAATCTTAATCAAAGTTAACTTAATTTTAATACAATATCGCACGAGAAAAGGGAGCGCAACGGGATACAAAACCACAGATAATTTCTCCACAATGCTCCTCGTGCCGTTCCAGCCTCTCTTAATCATCATTGTGGGGAAGATTGTAGATGTAGATTTAGGGAGAGTGGGAGATGAGGGACACGAGGGAGCCGGGGAGGAAAAAATAATCCATACGCAATACCCTACTTCACTTCTGTAATTTGTAAAGTGTAAGGGAGATACTTGCCTTTTTCGTAGGAACCAACCCAAATTTGGTAACTTCCAGCCAGCCATTCACCAACAATACCGGCATTTTTGCCGTCAACATCGTCATTGCACCAACTACCACCGGGCCCCTTGACAATTATGGTGGTGTCCTCAGGACTTTGCACTTGTAGCTTCAGGTAGTCAAATTTACTTGTTAACGCTAATGTGTGGTCTGGTGTTTCATCAACAAATCCAGTGCAAGTACCAGTGACTGTTTCGCTTCTCCCGGCTACTTGACTCCCAGATATTGAACCACCACTCATCCCGCGAACTGTCAGGGGGTCTGGGGAAAACTGAGGGCCAATGGTGACATCTCCAAATATCGTTGGCGCTTCCTGAGCATCAACCGCAGCATTAACTGCCGATGTGATGAAGAGCGTAACTATCATGAACGATAATCTCATCCCTCTATTGAGCGCTTTTGTTGGCATTGTAATTACGTTCGCTTCTAAGTGTTTTTGAAGACATGAATTTTACACACCAAGTTCCCAATGTGAGGAGAATTGACTACCTATTTTAGATTTGCAATTGGGGATAATTCATTAGTAATTAGTCAATGATTTTTTGTTCTTATAGTTGCTCTACCTTATGGATAGGGGCGCACAAACGTGCGCCCCTAAAATCTAAAATATTTCTAAAATCTGGAAGTAATAGCTAATTAGCTTCCGTTATTGCCCTATTCAAGCGCGACTTATCTAAACCAATCTGATTTAGTAGTAACCAAGATTGGATCAAGTCTGGGCCATGAACATCTCCAGTTAAGGCTGCTCGGAGCGATCGCATTACCAAGCCTTTTTTGACTTTTTGCTCTTTCACCACTTGTTTAATAATGTCCTGGGCGGCGGTTTCTGACAGTTCCGGCTGATTTTCTAAAGCTGTGACAATCCCTTCAAGGACAGCAGTAGAACCTTCTTGCTTCAGTTGTGTACTACCTTCGTCGCTAAATTCAACTGTGTCGCTAAAAAACAGTTGGCTTTGAGGTACTGCATCTACTAAACGAGTCAAACTCTGGCTAATTAAAGTTACTAGCTGCTCTAACCAGGGGCGATCTCTTCCACCATCAAATTTATATCCAGCTGCTTGCCAATAGGGGATGAGTAAATCTGTGAGTTTATCTACTGGGGTATTGTGGATATACTGACTGTTCAACCAATCGAGTTTTGCCCAGTCAAACTTTGCACCCGCTTTATTTACACGCTCAAAGCCAAATTCTTTGGCTGCTGTTTCTAAGGTAAATATTTCTTGCGTCGAGTCTGGTGGCGACCAACCCAGCAATGTCATGTAATTTACCAAGCCTTCAGCAGTAAAGCCCATTTGCTGAAAGTCACAAATGGAAGTAACTCCATCACGCTTAGAAAGCTTGCGCCCTTCCATGTTCAAAATTAGCGGCGTGTGGGCAAACTCTGGAATTTTTGCACCCATTGCTTCATATAGCAGAATTTGCTTGGCAGTGTTGGCGATGTGGTCTTCTCCGCGAATGACATGGGTGATTTGCATATCGATGTCATCCACTACAACGACAAAGTTATACAGTGGTTGACCGCTACTTTCTTCGGAGGCGCGGGCGATGACCATATCACCACCTAAATCGCTACCTCGCCAAGACATTTTTCCCCGTACTAGGTCATTCCAGACAATTTCCCGCCCATCTTCGATTTTGAAGCGAATCACAGAGGAGCGACCTTCTGCTTCAAATGCGGCGCGTTGTTCTGGGGTGAGGTTGCGGTGACGGTTGTCATAGCGGGGAGCTTCGCCCCTAGCTTTTTGGGCTTCTCTTAGCGCCTCTAGTTCTTCAGAAGTGGTGTAGCAGCGATAGGCTAATCCTTGATCTAGTAGCTTTTGCACTGCTTCTTTATAAAGATCCAGGCGTTGTGATTGGAAAAATGGCCCTTCATCCCAGTTAAGACCTAGCCAGCGCAGTCCTTCAAGAATATTGTCGGTGTATTCGGGACGCGATCGCTCTAAATCTGTGTCTTCTATTCGTAGTATAAACTTCCCACCGTGGTGGCGGGCAAATAACCAGTTAAATACAGCCGTTCTAGCTGTACCAATATGTAAATTTCCGGTTGGACTCGGCGCAATACGGACTCTAACAGTCACAGTTAATTCTCTCTTTTGCAAAGCATGATAAATGTAGCTTATATTCAAACCTTGAATTCTGAGTTAATGCCTTTGGGGAATTCAAAACTAAAAATCACCGAACTGAACTTCGGTGATTCACTACTCATAAACTTAGAACGGGACTGACGGGGCTCGAACCCGCAACTTCCGCCGTGACAGGGCGGTGCTCTAACCAATTGAACTACAGTCCCTTGTTTGGCAACTTTGCTATTATCACTATTTTTTTTCTACTTGTCAAGTGTTTTGGAGTTGGAAATTCGGAATTATTTTTGTCCCGTCTCTCCAAGGTGCGAATTTTTCGTTAAAACCCTGATAATACAACCTGTGGCTGTGATTCCAGATGCTCTAATATCCGGGATTGGATTTGTTTATACTGCTGCTTTAATAGCTGTTTGCTCAACTGGGGCTGAGAAGCTGGTGGTAGACTATGAATTTGTTGCGCCCAGTTTTTCAACATTTGCCGCTGAGTTGGCTCAATGCGACTGCTGAGAACGTTGGTGCAGGAATGTGGTGCTTCCAGAGTAAAGAAAATTAAAGGATAGTGTTCATTTTCAGCCAGCAAACTTACCAGCTTAAGATTTTGGGGATTTTGCATATCTAAGTAGCATGGTAACCACTTAGGAGCCAATTGCCGATTGTAGAGTACAGTCACCCACAACAGCATTGGGTGAGGGGATGTCATGAAGATAAACTGGTTGTAACGGGTAGAAACCGCATAGTTTTTGATTTCTTGTTTAGGCAACATCAACCATAGCGCTGTCATAGATCCTTGTGCAGTGTCTATAAGCTGGGGAAAAACAATTTCTTGAATTGGTTTATTTTGAGGCCACAAAACTTTTCGACAGCTTTGTTCTACTGTGATTGGCAATCCTGAATTTAAAGGACGGCTAAGGATAGAACTAGAGCCTAAAGTTCTAGGTATACTGGGACAATTGGACTGTTCTAAACTGTTTAATACTTGCAAAATTTGAGCAATGTTTTGTGGGCGATCGCTTGCTTTTTTAGCAAGACAAGACATGATTAAATTATTTAACTTATGAGGTATTTTAAGAGTGGGTTTAACATCTGCGATCGCTTTTGGCTGTTCAAAGTGATGTGCTTTATACCAAGCACCAAAGTAATCAGTTTCTGGTTGCCAGGGTTTTTTGCCGGTGAGCATCTCAAACATCATCACACCCAGGCTATAAATATCAGAGCGACTATCTAATTTTTCTCCATCTAGCTGTTCTGGAGAACAGTAGGGTAAAGTGCCATTAAATCCCCTACTTGTACTAGCTGTGGATGCATAATTCAAAAATCTAGCAATACCAAAATCGAGAATTTTAACTAACTGACCCAATATCGGATCAGGAATAACTAATATATTGGCAGGTTTAATATCTCTATGAACTAACGGGCAAATTATACCATCAAGATTAATGCCTTGATGGGCGCACTGTAAGCCCAAACAAATTTGTCGTGAGAGAGTCAAAAACATCGGCAAGGATAGCGGAATTAAATCCTTTAAACTCTTGCCGCATAGATATTCCATGACGTAGTATGGTTTTCCTTTCTCATTTACACCATAATCATACGCCCGAACTATATGTAAGCTCTTTTGACTTAAAGCTGCACTCATTAAAGCTTCACGAGCAAAGTCTTCTTGCATCTTTTTATCGACCACAGTCTGAGTCAAAAACTTGATAGCAACTGGTATGCCTCCTAACAAAATATCATGTGCTAAAAAAACTTCACCCATGCCACCGCTGCCAATTAATTGCTTGAGTTGATAACGATTGGCAAGCAAGCCCGTACTACTTGGAGATGTAAATGGGCTTTGATTCACTTTGATCACCTCTGCTGATGAATCCATTTAAAGTTAGCAATACACGCATAAAAATATCACTAGAGAATGGTGGCAAGCATTTTGATTTTAATCGCAGATTTTCAAGGACGTGATAAGAGTTTTAAAAAAATCTCCAACAATTTAGCCATCCAATTTTTTAAGCCTTCTTTCTCAGCTTTTTGATATCCACCTAACTTTTGTAAGATTTCTATTTTCAGCTTTTCGTAATCTATTTTTAGAAGGTTCTTAGCTTGATTAGACAAAATTAATTCATTTGAATTTTGACTCATCTCTAAGCAATCTATCAGTTGCTGTCGCTGGTTAGCGGTCAGGGTTAAAGTCGTTACATGAGAGCAACGGTTTGGATCTTCTAGAGCAAAAAATAGTAGATGATAGTAGCCTACTTCTGCTAAACTACGTGCTATATTCTGGCCTTTATTATCTTTTAAATCGAGAAAATGAGGTAGCCACTTAGCCATAGAAGGTTGTGCATCATATAGTACTGTTACCCACAATAGCATTGGGTAAATATTCATTTTACTAATAAACTCAGTACCATGTATTTTATCCAAAAATTTTGTAATCTCTTGTTTGGGTAACATTGCCCAAAACGTTGGTATAGCTCTTTGAGTCGTTTGGAGTAAATGAGGAAACCCAATTTGCGCAATTGGTTTATTTTTAGGCCAATTCTTCTGCAAACACTCTTTTTCTGATAATAAAGTTGCAGGGACTAATTGAACCGGTAATGAAAGTTTAATAATGTTACTACTATTGCTAGGAGTAAGATCATTAATCTGAACATTAACTTTTTCTAAATCTTCTAATATTTGGTTGATATTTTGCGGGCGATCGCTTACTTCTTTAGCTAAACAACTCATCACTATTTTTTCTAACACCTGCGGGATTTTGACTTGCGGGTTCACTTCCTCAAGTGTAGGTGGAATTTGAAAGCGATGCGCTTGATACCAAGTACCAAAGGAGTTACTTTTTGTCTGAAATGGATGCTTTCCTGTCAGCATCTCAAACATTAGTACTCCCAAACTGTAAATGTCAGAGCGGACATCTAGCAATTTACGTCCTTCCATATGTTCTGGAGAACAGTAAGGTAAACTGCCAATAAAAGAATCTGTCAGGGTCATCCCACTTCGCTCTGTTAAAAACTTAGCAATACCAAAATCGAGTATTTTAACAATTTCTTCTTGCTTACTATCTTCAGTAATAAATATATTTTCTGGTTTAATATCCCTGTGAACAATGGGATAAATCTCTCCTTTATGACTGATACCTTGGTGAGCGCATTGTAAACCTAAACAAATTTGTTTACAAATATCCAAAAACTTTGATATTGTTAAGGGCTGAATTTTGAGAATTTGTTTGAGGTTTTTTCCTTGAAGATATTCCATTACATAATATGGAGTTTTATCCTCAGTAAACCCATAGCTTAAGATACGAACAATATTTTTACTTTTGCGACCCAATTGAGCGCCAATAAAAATTTCTCTGGCAAAACGTTGGGACATATGCTGGTTAGCCAAATTAAATGATAAAATTTTCACTGCAATCGGCATACTACCTTTAGCAGTATCCTCTGCTAAATAAACTCTACTCATCCCCCCTTTGCCAATCAAATTTCTGATTAAATAGCGATTATTTAAAAATTGCCCGATGTAATCGTCTAGTTCTGCTTTTTGCCCTACCATATTCTCAATTTTATTTTGTGGCATAAAAATCATTTATGAAAAATATTATTGGCAAAATACTTTGATAAGTCTAGCTAATAATTAAATTAAAATCTAAAAAGCATAATAGTTTGCAGAAAATTAATCATAAGGTTAATCTTTCTGCTAATTTTCCTAAATATTGTGTAACATATTTATTAATGAATACGGTTGAGAAATTACACGTAAACTACAAATAAGCTAGATAAAGCTGCCTAGTATATTCAGTGAATACACAGGAAAAAGTAAATGGCATAAAAGAGGCGATACCTCTGTACAGTTAACGGTTGAGATTCGGGAGTAAACGGCGTAATAATCTGATTAGTGGTGTTTCAATTTTAAGTTTAAAGGCTAGTATCTGGGTGCGTTGCAGAGAGTTGAAATTGTTATCACTGATGAGAATTAATGATTGCTGACCATCGGGTAGTTTAGGGCCAAGAGTTAAGCCTTCGATGTTGTCTAGCAATACATCTAGGGTTCTCAAATCTAACAGAAGTTTTTTCTGAACTGGTTTAATATTCTTGGAGTCAACTGCTAAAAGGCTATCTATCTGATGAATATCATCAGATCCTTCTAAAGAAATCTGAAACAGGGAAATAGCAAATCCTAAACCAGTAAAAGACCGTTCTAAACTTAGGAAGTGTCCTTGATTATCGAGAGCAAGTAAATCAGGTAATCCACTAGCGAATTTGCCAGTCAGATTCAAGAAAGGGGAAACTGGTTCTGTTTGGTAAAGAAATTCCTTTTCTGGCTGGTTGTTAAGCAAGTTGTATTGCAAAATCCGGCAAGGACTACCGATGTTAGGTTTAGCTGCGACACCATCTTGAATTAGAGCATTTTCGGTGGCTGTGAATAGATGCTTTTTATCGGGTGTAATGGTAAGGCTTTCAAAAGCCAAATTGTTGCGGATACCTTGTTGACCACTTTTATCGGTAAACAATTTGTTTGGTATGGGAAGTGTTGCAATTTCTCTACCAGAAGATAGTAAAAACTCTTTAATAAAAGGATTAATTAATTTTGCGGCATCGCCTTCAGAAGAAATAAATACAGTTGCTTTATTAGTTAATGCAATACCTTCTGTATCAGTCTCACCAGGGCTAAATGTTTGACCATTTTCATTTAATAATGTGGTAACACTGACAGGAACAACTCTACCCTGTTGTAAAGAACCCTTACTCAAGTCAATTGTCAAGGTGTATAAGCGGGCATTAGCTTTTTGTCCCCGGTCATCGGAGATAGCATAATAAAGGCTGTTTTTTGCATCATAGGTAATTCCAGATAAACCTCCAACTTCAGTTTTTTGGAAAGTTAAACCTTTCGCTAAAGTGGCTTCCCCGATAAATTCTATGCTACTAATTTCAACAGCATTCGTAGATAAATTTATGGCTAAGAAAATGATGATTATAATCGGAATAAATAAGTAAAAAATTCGTGGAATTGTAACTATTTTTTTAATTAGCTGCATAGTTTTTTTGCTAAAGTGTCAAAGTTACAAATAAGATATCACGCTGAAGGATGCAGGGCTGCACATCTGTGCACCACTACAAAAACCATGTATTCCAACCAATTAAAAAACTTTAGAAAATACGAAATTACTTAAGCTAGCCGCAAACCATATTCATCCTGAAAAAAGTTTACAAGCCAGTCTTTAACTCTCAGGGTAGCGCGACAGTCATCTTCGTTGTAGCTTTGGATAATTTCTAGTAAGGTGCGATCGCCTGTTTCTAGCCACTGATCATACCAGTAAATACACTTAGCACCACTAGCTTCTTTTTCACGCCATTCAAATCCTAACCAACGAGCGATCGCTTTCAGGGCATAACTTTCTACAGGCAATGCTACACTTTGGGTTAATTGTTCATACACATCCACAAATCGACTCAGCAGAGGACGCACTAAGGAGTTGGGAGTGTTGTAAAGCTTTGCCAACCGTTTGACTGTATCAAACTCGTAGACACAAAAATGATAAATTGGCGCTTCGGGATATTGCCAAACCAAATCCAAAAATTGCTGCCAAACTAGTTCTTCGTCTTCTGGTTTATCTGCTAAAAACGAATAAAACTGTTCTGTATTTGCTTGTCTATCAACGACCAAAACTCCCAAAAGATAATTTAAATCCAAGTCTGGCTGTGCTTCGATATCAAAGTAAAGCTCTATAGGCGCTGTGAATGTAATATCTTCTATTGGTAACGGGTAGGGTAATATTAGGGGTCGTTTTTCTAGTGCAGATTGAGCTTGTACTACTAGCTTGGGTGCTACTTCACGGTCGAAACCAAGCAGATTTTCTAGGGTGGCGGGACTGGTGTTAGCGAGAGATTCTAGTGTGGTAATGGCTAGGTCTTGGAGTTGAGTGTAGCGAAGAGGTGTTACGCCTGGTAATAGTGAGAGATGTTTTTCAGATTGAGCGATCGCATAACATTGACTATACCAATGGCAAAAATTGCACTTTTGCCGAGAAATAAACACCTCTGGCGGATTCGCTAACTCTAAAACTTGAATGAACTCCTCCAGAATATGCTGCATCCGTGGTGTCCACTTGAACAGATCCACCGCATAATTGGTGTTTTTAGTTCGCAATATGAGCGAAGCTGTTTCTGGTACTACTCCCTGCACTGTTGCCAATACTTGGGCATGAAATGCAGCGACAACTTGATATTCTTGCTTAGGACGCTTACCCAGTTCAATACTAGCTGGGACATACATCCATTCTCCAAAACGGGACTGTCCTGGTTGTCTCACAAGTAAATTTGGACGACTCAGCAGGGTGTATCCTTCAGAATAAGTTGTTAACAGTACTCCTTTGTATATATACTCAACCCCACGCTCCATTAATTCTAAAGTTGCCTTCTCTCCCTTTTCCCAGTTTCCGTATGAATAATCTGGTTGGTGATAAGTCATCTGTGCCAAAGCATTCAGCTGATGAGCGATTTTGTCCTGTTGTAGTTTTCGCAGCAACTCATTGGGAGCATCGCGCTGACTTTTGTCACCGTGGATATCTAAAAAAGTCCGGCGTTTACAGCGTTGATATTGCAGTAGGAGTTCAGCATTAATTAGCATCCTTTTAAGTTAACAAGAATTAGCACACACTGGCAGTAACTCAGACAATAAAAGTTTTGAAGTGGCGATACCTTCTCTGCGTTCGCGCAGCGTGTCGCAGACAGACGCTACGCGTAGCTTGCTTCCCCGTAGGGGTACGGTGGGCTACACCAACGCCTCTACTCCTGATTTGCCGTTTACTCTATACTGTCAACAGCTAGCTAGTGAAGTCAGTGGAAAATGAATTATGCATGTTATGGCAATAGTGAACCACATATTCATTGGCATCTTTTCCCACGCTACGAGTCTGATCCTGATCACCAAGGTATTCCGTGGCTTCATGCATCAGAATTCAAACACCATCTGATTACTCCTCAAACAGCGCAGAATCTAGGACAAAAAGTCAGAGAGGATTTATTGTTACTGATTACAAGATAAGATTTGGCTGCGATCGCTTAAATTAATCTCATCCCTATTTTTAGCGTTGCTACTAGGACAAAGTACAAATACCTCTTATATCAATAGCCTGTAAATAGCAGATATCCCTTGTAAATTATGACTAGTATTTCTGTCGCACAAACTAGGTTACATAGCCATCGAGAACAATTTCCCGCTTTAGCGAATAAGGCTTATTTCAATTATGGGGGACAAGGGCCAATGCCCCAAAGTGCAATGGATGCTATGACCCAAACTCAAGCTTATGTTCAGGAAATAGGCCCCTTTGGTAATGAGGCGTATCGCTGGATAGCACCCCAGACTCAAGCCGCAAGAGAAGCGATCGCTTCGGAGTTACATGCACCAAGTCAAACAATTAGTCTCACGCAGAATGTCACTATTGGCTGTAATATCGCTATGTGGGGCATTGAGTGGCGTGCTGGCGACCATATGCTGCTCTCAGACTGCGAACATCCAGGCGTAATTGCTACAGCACAGGAAATCGCGCGGAGATTCGCTGTGGAAGTTACTACCTGTCCTCTCAAGTCAACTTTAAATGAGGGCGACCCCGTAAAAGTCATTACCCAGCACTTGCGCCCCAATACCCGCCTAGTCATATTGAGTCATGTTTTCTGGAATACTGGTCAAGTTTTACCTCTTGATAAAATTGCCGAAGTATGCAGAAATAATCATTCTTTTTTACTGATAGATGCTGCCCAATCTGCTGGTTTATTACCTTTAAACTTAACTGAATTGGGTGTAGATTTTTATGCTTTCACTGGCCATAAATGGTTATGTGGCCCAGCGGGTGCTGGTGGCTTGTATGTCCGGCCAGAAGCACGAGAAAGCTTGAAACCCACGTTTATTGGCTTGAATGGTATTGTTGTGGATAGTCAATCTCAGCCTGTAGATTGGCTTCCAGATGGGCGACGATACGAAGTGTCTACATTAGCTTATCCGTTGTATCTTGGGCTAAAGGAAGCGATCGCTATCCATCAGCAATGGGGAACCTCACAGGAACGTTACGAGCAAATTTGTCAGAACAGTGACTACCTCTGGCGGCGCTTGGTGGCGTTATCTGATGTCAAGTGTCTGCGAACTTCTCCACCCGAAAGTGGTATAGTCTCGTTTCAACTCATAAATAATCAGCCCCAAGCTAATCTCAAGTTAGTGCAAGTTTTAGACTCACAAAGGATATTAACTCGAACAATTGCCGATCCTAGCTGTATACGCGCCACCGTTCATTACTTTACTTTAGAATCGGAAATCGACCTATTGGTTGAGACAATTCAAGGTTTTTGCAAAATTAATTAAAATATTTTGGTTGATTTATCCCTGGCGATCGCTATCGGTTTTGGTATTTCACCTAGATTCGAGACATTGTAATTATTACTACCTCGCCATTAAACCACACAATTTATACTACCTGTGGTCTATCAACCTGGAAATTTTACTTACTTTGTTGCCTGCTTGCACCCAACAAAGTAAGCTTTGCCTGGTCCCCAATCATGTATATCAAAGTCAAGTTCTGCGTCGTAGACCTTTATATCTGTAAACCCTACACTTTCTAAAGCTGCTTGAACTTCTGTTCTGGAATAACATCTTCCCAGTAAATTAGTGTCTGCACGCTGCCAGTTACCATTTAGCAGATGAAATATAGTAACTTGAGTTTGGCTAATTTTTTCTTCTGGGTCATAGCTACGTCGAGCAGCCCAAGCATAATCCTCCTTAATATCCCCAACAATAGAGCCGTTCCACCAATCTGTTTTATACCGTTCTTCCAAATTTAAGTCAAATACAAACAAACTGTTTTCTTGCAGTGCTGCATACACGTTTTGAAAAACGCGAGTTAACTCCTCTAGGCTCATAACATGGTTGAGACTATCAGATGTCGAAATAACTCCATCAAAAATAGCAGGCAATTCAAAAAAGCGTGCATCATCCTGGATAAATTCAACATCTGGTGCATTCTTTTGGGCATAGTCTAACATGCCTTCCGAAATGTCAATTCCAGTCACTTTGTAGCCTTTCAAGTTCAGCTGTTGTGCTAATTGTCCTGTACCACAACAGAGGTCAAGAATATGCGCTCCTGGGGAAAGATGTGGGAGCAATAATTTTTCTAAAGGCTGTAATCCCATCTCGCACAAACTTTGGCCATTGCGATCGTTGTATATCCGAGCATAAATATCGTAATTCAAATGGAGTGTTGTTGCAGACATAATGATTAATCCCAGAAAATATGCAAACCTATTGAAGTTATTTACTATTAATTTAAACTACTTTCATGCTTTGGCTAATTTGTCAGCAGGAACAGGCAAAAAACCACCTATTTGTAATTCTTCAACACTATCTTTGACTGCTTGAATTATGTAATTAATATCATCATCTGTATGGGCTGTTGATAGAAAACCACCTCCCCGCGAAAGGAGATAAACTCCTCTGTCAAACAGGTGATATAGTAACAAAGCCATGCTATCTGAGGCTGAAGAGTTTTCTGAAGGTGTAGAATCTTCTGAATAAGCAGGTCCGAAGAGTGAGCCGAAATTAGCCATCCTAATAGGTAGTTCTTGTTCTGCAAAGTAAGTATTCAAGGCTTGAACAAATTGCGATGTGCGTTGATTTAACTCCTCGTGGAGAACTGGTCCCTGAGTCTTTAAATGCTTCAGTACAGCTCGTGCAGCGGCGATCGCCAATGGATGTTTACAGAATGTGCCTGCAAAAACTGTTGTTTTTGCTTGCGGGTAAGATTCATCTCCATAATTCCACATTCCGCCGTCGATACCATCCATATAAGCAGCCTTACCAGCAATAATTCCGATGGGCATACCACCGCCAACAATCTTGCCATAAGTTGCTATGTCTGCTTCAACATCAAACCAAGCCTGTGCGCCACCTGGATGAATACGAAAACCCGTAACCATTTCATCAAAAATTAGCACTATTCCTGTTTCTTTTGTTAATTGCCGTAATTGTTGAAGAAATATTTTAGGTTGTAAATTAGGTCGCGTTGTTTGCACAGGTACAACTAAAACAGCTGCTAATTCATGCTGATGAGCTTTTATAACATCTAGTGATTCTGGCTTGCCGTAATCTAGAACCAAAATATCTTCTACAATATTTGGCGGGATTCCTGGAGCGATTGGCACTGTAATTGGATTACCGTCTACTATTTGCGCCTCAACTAAAGTGCTATCAAAATGACCATGATAAGAGCCAGAAAATAAGGCAATTTTGTTGCGACCTGTTGCTGTTCGTGCAAGGCGAATCGCCGTCATCACTGCCTCTGTACCTGTATTACTAAAGGTTACTCGCTCCATCTTTGTTAGTTCACAAATCAACTCAGCTACCTCACCAGCAAACTCAGATTGCGGCCCAAGTTGTATGCCTAACTCTAGTTGTTCCTCCAAGGCTTTTTTGATAAAAAGCGGATTATGACCAAAGAGATTTACTCCTAGCCCCATCGTGAGATCTATATATTCGTTGTCATCAATATCCCAAATTCTTGAGCCTAAAGAGCGCTTTCCTACAATGGGATAAAACATCTCTTTTAGAGGAAAACTAAACCCTGCGGAGACTCTGTTATCTGCCATAACAGAGCGGTAGGCTTGGGTCATTTGTTTTGATGTCTTTGTGCGTTTGGTATAGCGTGCTATTAATTCATTTAGATACTTTTGTTGGTGGGAAATATGATTTTCTGTTGCTTCCTTATTTAGAGTTCCCATGTATTTTCCTACGTTTTTAATTGTTTAAGACTAGATGTTTACTTACTCATTAATACAAAACTAGCTTTTAGGTTTGGACAATTGCCGCACTTAACTAGATAAATCTTTTATCTGTGGGGCATTCATAAAGCCACTTTGAATAAGATAAGAAAAGTAAGTACTAAGTAACTCAACATCAGCAGCTGGACAAATAATTGAGCTATCTGCAAGTTCATCAGTTGTATTCTGACAATCAAATTTTAATGAGGGTGAATTCAAATCTTCTGCTAATTCCTCTTTCTCATTAGCGCCTTCATTACTAGCGAAAAAAGGTATGAGTGGATACAATGGATTGTCCAAGGAACGTTCAGCAACATTAAGTAGCTCTGTTTGCCATTGGTTGTTAGACATTAGTTGGAGTGGATAACCAAACTCACGGATAAAATTAAACAGTTGGAATGAGCGACTAGGATTGGGATTAGACAGGTGAAATATCTGATTGAGTGATTTTTTCTGCTTTGATATATGAACGATCGCCTGACTCACATAATCCACTGGAGTCATGTCTACTATAGTGTCTACATCTGGCACACATCCAAGTTGGATAAAGCCTTTAATCATTCTGTACAGACGGTCATTAGTGTTACAAACACCAGTTTTGCTATGTCCTGAGATCCGTCCCAGTCTGTAAATGCTGACAGGAATTCCTCGTTGATATGCAATAGTTACTAATTTTTCAGCAACCCATTTTGTTTGAGCATAGCCACCAAATGGTACTTGATTATGATTAAAATTGTGAAGTTCTGAAATCTGCTTAACTTCAGCATGATTTTCTGAGGTTAAAACGCTCAAAGTCGAAATGTAATGCACAGGTTTGACTTTTGTTTGACAGGCTAACCTCAAAATTTCTTGAGTTCCAAGAACATTAGCTGCCTTCAAAGTAGAGTAAGGATAAACAAGATTAATAGAAGCTGCATTGTGATAAATTATATCAATTTTACTCGCCATTAGTTGAAATTGATCATGGGAAAGACCGAGTAATGGCTGAGATAAATCACCTGCAACTGGGATGATGCGATCGCTTAGAGTTTCATCCCAAACTTTATAAGATTCTAAATGGCTTTGGAGCTTCTTCTTTCCTAATTCTGCATTAGGAGAACGTACTAAGCAATAAATATCAGCAGAAGTCTGTTGCAAAAGTTCATAAACTAAAAAAGCTCCGACAAAACCTGTTGCTCCAGTTAAAAAAATATGAGATGGTTCTGCGTTATGTTCAAAATATGTCTGTGGGTAAATTGTTGAGTCTAGTACAGCTTCGGCGTTTAAAAAGGCAACATTAGTAGAAACTCCTTGTTTCTCCTTTGGACTGAGCTTTGCTTCTGGTAAGTCCAAAGATTTGTAATCTGTGAAAGTTTCACAATGGGCAATTAGCTCGCGTAGTGCTGCTATATAATCTTGTGCCAGACTTTCTATCGCCGCTTGGCGATGAATTGCTTTACTGTATGTCCAATTTAATTGGAACTGACCATCAGCAACAATGCCGTTGATATCTAGTAAATAGCTGCGGTTTCCTCCCAGGCTGCGCCCTGGTTCAGTAGACTCTGAGGCTGGTGCAAACATAGATGATTCAAATACTTGGTCAGTCTGACCCAAGTAGTTAAATCTGACATTGGCTTTTAGTTGATGCAGTCGTGACTCACCCTTGAGATAGCGCAGCACACCATAGCCAATACCTCGATTTGGAATTTTACGTAGCTGCTCTTTGACTGCTTTGACTGCTTCGCCGACACCGGAGGTTTTGCTGACATCTAGCACAACAGGGAAGATGGTAGTAAACCAGCCCACAGTACGCAACAAGTCTACATCTTCAAAGATTTCTTCTCGTCCATGTCCCTCTAGGTCAACTAGCAACCTTTCGTTTGTCCAGGGTTTAAAGGCTTGTACCAGCGCCGTGAGTAAGACATCGTTAATCTGGGTTTGATAAATTGTCGGGACTTTCTGTAGCAAAGCTTGCGTTTCTTGTTGGCTGAGGGCTACCGATATAGTGTGCGCCTGAGCTACTGTGTTGTCGCCTTCAGGAAAATCTACCGGGATTTGGGCAAATTGCTCAGGAGCGATCACCAACCAGTATTCTAGTTCTTGTTGTAGTAGTGTAGATTGGGCATATTCCTGCAATTTTTCTGCCCAATGTTTGAAGGAGGTAGTTTTAGGTGGTAGTTGTATTGCCTTACCTTGGCTGATTTGTTGGTAAGCAGTTTCCAGGTCAGACAATAAAATCCGCCATGAAACACCATCCACAGCTAAGTGGTGGATAGTCATCAGCAGTCGGCTTGGCTTAGTATCTCCCAAGTTAAAGAAAGCTACCTGCATCAGCGGCCCTGACGACAAATTCAGGCTGGTTTGTAGTTGAGCTGCTGTAACTGATATTGCCGCAGCTTGTTCTGTCTCTAACACCCCTGACAAATCTACTACGGTAAATGGCACTACTGCATCGAGGTTGGCATTAACCTGCTGCCAGGTAGATTCTTGGCGAACAAAGCGTAGGCGGAGGGCATCGTGATGTGCCAATAACTGCTTAACTACCTGTTCCAAAAGTGCGGGGTCGAGAGATTGGTGAACTTCTAGCAGGATTGATTGGTTCCAGTGGTGGGAATCGAGAAGATTCTGTTCAAAAAACCAGTGCTGAATCGGTGTAAGCGGTACTTGACCTGTCTCTAGCCCCTGTTCAGCTTGAATGATTCGGTTTTTGCCAGCTACTACTGCTAACTCGGCAATTGTCTGGTGTTCAAACAGATGCTTGGGAGTAATTTGTAGACCAGCTTGGTTAGCTTTGGCGATAATCTGCATACTGAGGATAGAATCTCCACCCAACTCAAAGAAATTATCGTGAATTCCTACCTGCTCAAGTCGGAGATTTTTCGCCCAAATCTCAGCCAATACTTTTTCAAAAGCCGTGCTAGGAGCAACAAAACTTCCTTCTAAATCCGAGCGGGTCATGTCGGGTGCTGGGAGTGCTTGACGGTCTAACTTACCGTTGGGCAGCAGTGGTAGAGCTTTCAGCCGTACAAAAGCAGAGGGAATCATGTACTCAGGTAGCTTTTCTGACAGGAATGCCCGCAATTCGGCAGTTTTGGGGGCAGATTGTTTCTCAGGCACAACATAGGCTACCAGACGCTTATTACCTGATTCGTCACGAACCAGTATCACAGTCTCCCGCACCGCCGGGTGTTGTCTCAACGCCGCCTCTATTTCCCCAAGCTCAATGCGGTAGCCGTGAATTTTGACTTGTTGGTCAATCCTTCCCAGAAACTCAATGTTTCCATCAGGTAAGTAGCGAGCTAAATCGCCAGTTTTGTAAAGTCTGGTGACTGGGAAATTCTCCTCTGCTCCTTTGCCTTGTGTCTTCTCAAATGTATGATAAATAAACTTTTCGCTAGTCAAATCAGGTTCGTTCAAATAGCCTCTAGCTACACCTGCACCGCCAATATATAGCTCTCCTGGTACACCTATCGGTACTGGTTGCAGATAAGAGTCCAGCAGATATACTTGGGCATTAGCAATTGGGCGTCCGATAGGTACAGTTTTAGAATGACAATCTGTTTGTCCTAGCTTGACTGGATAAGTCAGCACGCCTACAGTAGCTTCTGTGGGCCCATAATGATTAAAAATCAAGCATTTTGGCTCTAATTGCTGAATCTGCTCAATTAAATCCCAACTGCAAGCCTCACCACCAAGAATCAGCCGTTGCTTTGGTAATATTGTTTGGGCTTGAGAAGATGCTAGTAAGGCTGCAAGGTGAGAAGGCACAATTTTCAAACAGTCGATGGGATGACGATGAAAATAATCTGCTAATGCCTCTGGATTAGATGCTCTCTCTGATGACACTACATGCAGACATCCACCACTGCACAGTGAAGGGAAAATTGTGGTGTTGCCTAAATCAGCAGCAAAGGTGGTAATTGTAGCAAATGTATTACAGCCGGAAAGGTCTAGTCTATCTTTGATAGCGTTGATGTAGTTGAACAGTTGTTGATGTTCAACGGCAACGCCTTTAGGCTTACCTGTAGAGCCAGAAGTAAACAGCACATAGACTAAATTCTCCAGTCCAACCCCACTAGTGGGATTCTCCTGGTTTTCCTGGGCAATGTTGTGCCAGCCAGTATCTAAAGTTACTATTTTTCCAGCGTAATCAGGTAGTGTCTCAACTAAATGCTGCTGGGTTAATAGTATTGGGGCTTGGGCATTTTGCAACCTTAGGTTTAAGCCTTCTTTCGGCAATGTTGGGTCTAAGGGTAGGTATGCTCCGCCAGCTTTTAGGATACCAAGGATTGCTATTATTAATTCAAGCGATCGCTCGACAAACAACCCCACCAACATATCAGGCCGGACTCCCAGTTGCTGGAGATAATGAGCTAGTTGGTTAGCCTTGGCATTGAGTTCAGCATAAGTAATTTGCTGGTCTTCAAAGACTACAGCAATTTTGTCTGGTGTCAGGTCTGCTTGTTGTTCAAATAAATAGTGAATGCATTTATCTGGCGAATAGTCAATTTTGGTTTGATTGCACTCAATTAATAATTGTTGTCGTTCAATATAATTGAGGATTTCTAACTTGCCAATTGCGACTTTCGGTTCATTGATTGCACTTTGCAACAAAGTCTGAAATTTGCTTGCTAAACGTTCAATAAGTTCTGAGTTAAATAAAGATGAATCGTAGTGAAAATTTAATGTTAAATAATCATCTTGACAAATACAAGATAATTTTACTTTATATCTGTCAAAACAGACATATTGATTCAAAAGCGAGAATGTAATTCCGCTATGAGAATATTTTTCAGGATATTCTGAAAATTCAAAATTAAAAGGTAAAAATGCTAATCCTATACTTTTTTTATTGAAATTTAGTTGCTCCCAATCAAAATATTCTTGCCATTTGTAGGCATCATTGACTAATTTATGAACTTGATTTATAACTTCATTAATTTGTAAATTATCTTCTAGAATACAAGCGATCGGTAAATATTTGGCAAATAGCCCTATTGCTTGCTCTAACTCTTCATATTTTCTACCATCAAAAGCCTGACCTACAATAATCTTTGACTCTCCAGTCAGACGGCATAACATAATTTGCCAGCAAGCTAGTAAGAATGTAGAAGTTGAAGTTTCATACTTCTGAGCTAAAGCTGCAATTTTTTCTACTAAATCTGGACGAATATTTAAAGTTAAAGTTTGAGGATGAAATATAGATTTTTCTATAATTTTATTTTCAAAAGGAAGCTGCGCCTTGAAAATGTTATCAATATCTATAAATTGCCAATATTCTACTCCTGTTTTTGTTTCATCAGCTTCAATGATTTCATTTTGCCATTGAGCAATATCTGCATATTGTGTAGGTTCGTCAGTTAATTCTTGAGCATGATAACATGCTGTATATAAATAACTAATTTCTTCTGCTAATTTAGAGATAGTTGCAGTATCCGCACAAAGAGATGGTAAACTAATCAGCAATATATGCTGGTTTATGGATAGAGTTATTAGATATACATCAAAAATGGGCTTCTGTTCAAAGTTAAAAGGTAATTGAAGTACTTCATCAAAAAGCGCTGCAATTTTGGCATCTTGTTGTTGCCTATCTAAATTGCTGAAGTCAGAATAATGAACTGAGAGTTTACTGTTATCAGCTATTACCTGAAGTGGAGTTGTCATTCCAGGTAAACAACAAAAGTTTGTCCGAAGAATTTCATGTCGATTGACAAGCTTTTCTAAGGCAACCTCTAAAATTTTCTGATTGAGATTTCCCTCAATTAGAAGAGAAAACTGAGCGCGATAAGGTAGTGTCGAATCAAGTTGTTGTAACGACCACAAATGCTTTTGCTGAGGCGAAAGCCGATAACCTTCAATGATTTCCTGTTGCATATTTCACCCTCTGATTAATTCTTACTGCTAAACGGCTCTGCCATACCTGCTAAAACCTTTCGAGAGCCTATGAATGGAGCGCGTCCATGACAAATCAACATATTGTCTAGTAACAATACATCTCCTGCTTGCCAGGGAAAAGTAATCGCTTCTTGTTGATAAATTTCCCGAATACTATCTAATACAGAAGTTTCAATAGGTGAACCATCACCGTAATAAGTATTACGTGGTAAATCTTCTTCTTTGAAACCAGCTAAAAGACCTTCTCGAACAGTTGGATTTAAGCTAGAAATATGAAATAAATGAGCTTGATTAAACCAGACTGTTTCGTTGGTTTGAGGATGAGTAGCAACAGCCTGACAAATTTGGCGAGTTTTCAGACTATCTTGATCGTACCATTCATATTCAATGCCATTATTGCGGCAATAATCTTCTACTTCGGTTTTGCTATTAGTCTGAAAAACATCTTGCCAGGGAAGGTCTAATTTATCTCTATAGTTTCGCACATACATGACCTTTTTTTGCTGAAATTTTTCTCTAATGCTGGGATCGATGCGTTGAAAAACTTTACGACTATCGGCAATTGGTGTTTCTCCTCCTTCTTTTGCAGGTTGCACACAATGAAAGCAAATCTTCATTGGCCAGTTGCAAGAATATGACATTTCATTGTGTAAAGGAATAGATTCTTCAGCCGGATATTCAGTTGAAGTGTAGATTTTGCCACTGACATGATGACGTGGTGTTGAACGATAAGAATACTCTAATAAGTTTCCAGCGATCGCCTGAATGAATAACTCAAATTCTGCTGCTCCATTTACCTGGAAATTACGAAAAAGAATGCCACCATGATTGAGTAAATTAGTCTCGATCATCTGTTGATTATTTTTAGCCCAATCTGCAAGTTTTAACTCTTGTGTAGCAGGTTTAATTATCAAAGGTAATAGCCTACCTTCTAGCCACTCTGTTTTGATCAATTCCTCTGGAGAAATGCTAACAACTTGCCGCTTAAAAGTTCCTATTTTTTTGATAACAGGTTTATCAATCTCAGGTTTTTTCATGGTTATTTATCTAATTTAAATGAACTTAAATGCCACTGATAGACTTGCGTTTAGTCATCTGGAGCTTTTGTCTAGTGGCATTTTCTAACTCTTTTTCTCTGATCATCTGTTGTTGTCTATCAGTTTCAGTTAGTATTTCTACAAGATTGTTTAATTTAATATTGGGCTGCATGGTAATCTGTATCAGAAGACTTTCAAAATCTTTTACCATGCGAGCAATGGTAGCCTTTTCAAATAAGTCCACTCTGTAACCAATTGAGCCAATAAGCCCCTCTTCACTCTCTGCTAACTCAAGCCTCAAATCATGCTTTGCCCTATCGCTATCAATATTTAATGAAGTGATATGTAAATTTGAAAGCTCTAACGATGGCATTGCAACATTTTGGAAGACAAACCACACTTGGAACAGTGGATTGTAACTCGAATTTCGCTCAGGCTGCAACTCTTCTACTAGTTTTTCAAATGGTAAGTCTTGGTGAGTGTAAGCTTTTAACGTACGTGAGCGTACCCGACCTAGTAACTCCCGGAAACTAGGATTATCAGACAAATCAGTCCGCAAAACTAAGGTATTAACAAAAAATCCTATTAGTCCCTCCAGTTCTGCTCTAGTGCGATTCGCAATGGGTGAGCCGACTATAATATCTTCCTGCCCTGTCCAGCAATAGAGTAAAGTCTTGAAAGCTGCCAGCAGAGTCATGAACAAAGTTACCCCTTCGCGGTTGCTGAGGTTTTTAATTTCCTCAGTTAGGGACTTTGGTAGAGTAAAAGATTGGGTTGCACCCCGGAAAGTTCTAACTGCTGGTCGCGGTCGATCTGTAGGTAATTGCAGTAAGGGAGGAGCACCGTTTAGTTGCTGCTTCCAGTAGGTCAACTGAGTTTTGAGCGTCTCTCCCTGCAAGTACTGCCGTTGCCAAATAGCAAAGTCAGCATATTGGATGGGCAGTTCAGTAAGTGGTGTACCCCTTTGGGGAAGCAAGCTACGCGTAGCGTCTCGTAGAGAGGGCTGATTGGCAGAAAAAGCTTTGTAGAGTTCCCCTAGCTCTCGGATGAGGATTGCTACAGACCAGGCATCAGAGATAATGTGGTGCATGGTGACCAGCAACACATGCTCTGTATCATCCAGTTGCAGCAGCACACATCGTAGCAGGGGACTTTTAGCTAACTCAAAAGGTCGATTAGCTTCCTCTTGAGCTAATTTCTCAACCTCAGCTTCTCGTTCTGTCTGAGAAAGCGATCGCAAATCCACTAATGGTAGGGTCAAGCTTAAGGTTGGTTCAACTACCTGAAACGGTTGCCCATCTACTGCCACAAATCTAGTCCGCAAAACTTCATGACGCTTGATCAGCTCATTGAAACTATGTTCGAGTGCTGCGACATTAAGTAAACCTGTTAGGCGCACTGCTGCGGGAACGTTGTACAACGAACTGTTAGGCTCCAATTGGTTGAGGAGCCAGAGGCGTTGTTGGGAGAAGGATAGAGGTAAGTCTTTATCCCGTGAAACCGACTCAAGAGGCACAACTGTTAATCCTGACCCAGTTCTTATTGCTGTCTCAATATGCTCTGCTAATCCGGCAATAGTCGGTGACTCGAACAAATAGCGCAGTGGTAGCTCTATCTGGAAAGCTTTGTACAAGCGGGACATGACTTGGGTCGCAAGCAACGAGTGTCCACCTAAATCAAAAAAGTTGTCGTGGATGCCAACCCGCTCAATACTCAGAACTTGAGACCAGATCCCAGCCAATAAGTCCTCTACAGGGGTGCGAGGTGCGACAAAACCTTTGTCCAATTCGGGTCTAACTGTGTCGGGTGCAGGTAATGCCCGACGATCCACTTTACCGTTAGGCGTTAAAGGCAGTGCCTCTAGCATGACAAAAGCTGTTGGCACCATATAATTAGGCATTCGCCCCTTCAGGTAGTTTCGTAGTTCACTAGTTGTAAGAGTTTGCTCAGACATTGGAACAATATAAGCCACCAAGTGCTTGTCGCCTAGTTGTTCCTCTCGAACCAGAACCACCGTTTCCCGCACACCTGGGTATTGACTCAGAGTCGCCTCAATTTCTCCTAGCTCAATGCGGAAGCCGCGGACTTTTACCTGATTGTCAATTCGTCCCAAGTACTCGATGCTTCCATCTGGTTGGTATCGCCCGATATCTCCAGTTTTATAAAGTCGTTTTCCTGGTTCATGGCTAAAAGGATGAGAGATAAACCGTTGTTGTGTCAATTCGGAACGATTCAGATAACCACGCGCTACCCCAGCACCACCAACGTACATCTCGCCTGGAACACCAATTGGTACTGGCTTTTTATATTCATCCAGCACATACACCTGTAAGTCGGGTATTGGACGACCAATTACACTTGCCGTGCCATGCAAATCGGTTTTGCTTAGTGGACGATAGGTAACGTGTACAGTGGTTTCTGTAATCCCGTACATATTAACTAATTGGGGCGACTGGTCGCCGTGGCTTTCAAACCAAGGTTGTAAACTCTTGGGTTCTAAGGCTTCTCCACCGAAAATTACTAAGCGTAAGTTTAACTCACCAATAGTTGCTATTGACTGTTCGGCTTGAATTAACTGGCGGAAGGCTGAAGGTGTTTGATTGAGAATTGTGACTTGCTCTTGACACAATAACTTATAGAAGGAATCGGGCGATCGCGTCACTAAATAAGGCACTACTACCAGTCTTCCACCATAAAACAATGCACCCCAAATTTCCCACACGGAAAAGTCGAATGCATAAGAGTGGAACAGTGTCCACACATCTTCAGCGTTGAAGTTATACCAAGAGTTTGTCGCTGCAAACAAACGAACTACATTAGAGTGATTGACTAAAACGCCTTTGGGCTTACCTGTGGAACCAGATGTGTAAATAACGTAGGCTAAATTATGAGATGCAATGCCTGTGACTGTGTTATCGCTGGGTTCTTGGGCAATAGTAGTCCACTCATTGTCTAGACAAATCAGTTGAATTTCATTGCTGGACAGGGTTTGTTTAAATTTATCTTGAGTTAATAATATTCTTGTTTGGCAGTCTTGTAAAAAGAAGGTTAAGCGCTCTTGTGGATAGGCTGGATCGATTGGTACATAGGCTCCACCAGCTTTGAGGATGCCTAAAAGACCGATTACCATTTCTAGCGATCGCTCTATGCAAATCCCCACCAGTACCTCTGGCCGCACTCCTAGCTTTTGCAAGTGGTGCGCTAACTGATTCGCTCGCTGATTCAGCTCTCGGTAGCTTAACTGTTGGTCTTCAAAAACTACAGCAATGGCATCTGGCGATCGCTCTACCTGCTCCTCAAACAACTGATGAATGCACTTGTCTTGGGGATAATTTACCTGAGTATCATTCCACTCTATCAGCAGTTGATGCCGTTCACCTTGTGTCAATAACTGCAAATCCTTGAGGCGCTTTTCAGGATTGGCAACCATCTCTTCTAGCAAAGTCCCGAAATGCCCCAACATCCGGGTAATAGTATCTGCATCAAAACGTTGGCAATCATACCAAATATTGATTGACATCTCTGTACCACCATTTACCAGCATAGTAAGGGGGTAATTTATAGATTCAACAAAGCGAACCTCACGAATACCCAGGTTTTCACTTTGCTTTGGTAAAGAAGAGTCAATAGGATAGTTTTCAAATACTAAGATACTCTCGAATAAAGGTGTACCTCGTGGCACTTCACTCCATGCTTGGACTTCGACTAACGGGCTATAGTCGTATTCTCGTGCCTCAATTTGTTGAGTTTGCAACTGCTTCAGCCAAGGTAGAAGAAAATCTTCAGGATTTGCATTGACTCGTAGTGGGAGGGTGTTAATAAAAACACCTACCATTGATTCAACACCAGCTAGAGTTGGTGGACGACCAGAAGAAGTTACGCCAAATAAGATGTCCGTCTCTCCACTGTAACGACTCAAAAGTAGAGCAAAAGCTCCTTGGACAAGAGTGTTCAAGGTTAGCTGATGCTGTTGAGCCAAAGACTTTAGGGCAGATGTTGTCGCTTCAGATAGCTGGATTTGCTGCTCATTGTGGTCTTGCTTGCCATTAGAGTCGCTAAAATTACGATCAACTTTTAAAGCAGTAGGTGCAGTAAAACCTTTAAGCATCAGCCGCCAGAAAGTTTCGGCTTGCAACAAATCTTGCTGCTGTAGCCAAGCAACATAGTCTCCGTAAGGTCTGCTGCGGCTCACAGGCAAATCGCTACCTTGATGCAGCGCTTCGTAAGCATCAAAAACTTCCTTGAAAACAATTGCCGTTGACCACCCATCTAGAATTAGATGGTGTTTGCTCCAGACAAATTGGTGTTTGTCGTCAGCTAGCTGGATCAGATTTAGACGCATGAGTGAGGGTTTGTCAAGGTCAAAGTCCTGCTCTCGATCCGTCTGTAAGAAATTCTCTAGCAATGGTTGTTGCTCAGCTGGAGAAACTCCCCGCCAATCATGCTGCTTCCAAGGCAAGTTTACATGCCGATAAACGACCTGAAACGGTTGGTCACGACGTTCCCAATGAAAAGAAGTACGCAATACTGAGTGCTGCTCCATTACCAACTGCGAGGCTTTCTTTAATGCCGAGACATTGAGAAAACCACTAAGAGTACAGCTAATCTGAGCTACATATACTCCTGAATTGGGTAAATAGAGACTGTGAAAAAGTATGCCTTGCTGCGTGGGCGAAAGGGGATAAATATCTTCTATATTCTTTTTATTTTCCATATTTTTAATAATGATTCACTATAGTTCTGCAAGCAGTTCATCAAACTCTTCTGGGCTAAACTGCATTTGGGGAAAATCAGAAGGCGTGTATCCTCCAGCCTCTGGAGACTGACAATGGGTAATGAGTTCGCGCAACGCCTGTACAAAATTCTCAGCTAAAGTTTCAATGGAGGTTCGGCGATGGATATTTTCGCTATAACTCCAATTCAGTTGCAGCTGACCGGAAGTAATTAAGCTGTTAACTACCAACAAGCGATCGCGGCTACCTTGCAAACTGCGCTCTGGGCCAGTAGACTCGTCAACTGGTTCAAATAGTGATGACTCCGACATCACCTGGTCAAATTGACCCAAGTAGTTGAATTTCACTTGCGGTTGAGGCAGTTTTGCTAGTTGGTCAGTAATATTACGGTCTTCATTGAGGTAGCGCAGCAAGCCATAGCCAATACCTCGAACCGGTATACTACGCAGTTGCTCTTTGATCAGTTTTAATGCTGTTCCAGGGTCGGCAACTTCCCCTAAATCCAAGAGTACTGGGAAGTGAGTTGTAAACCAGCCAACTGTACGTGAGAGGTTAACATTATCGAAAATTTCCTCGCGTCCGTGACCTTCCATCTCCACTAACAGCGAATTCTCTCCTGTGAACTCGGCAAAAGCTTGCACTAGTGCTGTTAGCAAAACTTCGTTGATTTGTGTACGATAGGCAGCTGGAACTTCCTGAAGTAGCGCTTGAGTTTCTTTTTTACTCAAGGATACTGAGACTATTTTTTCGGAAGCAGCTGTATTATCACCTTCTAAATAGTCCACTGGCAAAGAGGAAGATGATTTCTGAGTTTGAGTACACCAATAATCCCACTCTTGCTGCACTGCTGTTGAATGCGCGTACTCTGTTAGTAACTCTGCCCAACGTTTAAACGAGGTCGTTTTGGGTGGCAATTGCATCGCCTCTCCCCTCTCAAGTTGTTCATAAACTGTTTGGAAATCTTCCAGCAAAATCCGCCAAGATACACCATCAACAGCTAAGTGGTGGATGAGAATTAATAAGCGACTGGGTTTAGATGCACCCAAATTAAATAAAGCTACCCGCACCACTGGGCCAGAGGACAAGTCAAGACTAGTTTGTAACTCTGCTGCGGCTGTTTCTAAAGCTTTTTGTTGTTCAGTTTCTGGGAGTGCTGACAAATCTATTTGTGTAAATGGCACCACATTCTCAAAATCAGCGTTGATTTGTTGCCAACTAGATTCTGTTTGTACAAAACGCAGGCGCAGTGCGTCGTGATATATCAATAGTTGCTGGACTGTCTTTTGTAACAACACAGGATCAAGCGATCGCCTGATTTGCAGTAAAACTGCTTGGTTCCAGTGGTGTGGTTCAGGCTGATTTTGTTCAAAAAACCATTGCTGAATTGATGTCAGAGGCAGGGAACCAGTTACTGTATCTTGTTCAGCCACCATCACCAAACTAGTGCCAGCTGCTGCTGCTAAGTCAACAATTGTTTGGTGTTCAAATAGTTGCTTAGGTGTCAGCTTGAGACCTGCTTGATTAGCTCTGGCGACAATTTGAATACTGATAATCGAGTCACCGCCTAACTCGAAGAAGTTGTCATAAATGCCAACCTGCTCAACCCTGAGAACTTGTGCCCAAATTTCAGCCAATATTTTCTCGTTAGGTGTGCGTGGTGCTACATAGGCTGCTTTCAACTCCGGTCTGGATGTATCAGGTGCGGGTAGAAGCTGGCGATTCACTTTACCGTTGGCTGTCAAAGGCAGAGCCTTTAGCTGGACAAAGACAGCAGGTAGCATATATTCGGGTAGCAACTCCAGCAAGAATTGCCGCAGTTCACTAGTTGTAGGAGACAATTTAGCTTTAGGCACGACATAAGCTACTAAGCGCTTGTTGCCTGGTTGATCCTCCCGTAAAATCACTACAGTTTCACTGACAGCATGGTGTTTCAACAATGAGGCTTCAATTTCTCCCAGTTCGATGCGGAAGCCGTGCAGCTTAACTTGGTCGTCAATGCGTCCAACGAATTCAATATTGCCGTCACTGCGATAGCGAGCTAAATCCCCAGTTTTGTAAAGGCGTTTTCCAGGAATAAAAGCATTGTCAGTAAACTTCTGAGCTGTTTGTTCTGGCTGATTGAGATAACCCCGTGCTAAACCAGCACCACCGATATGCAGTTCGCCTGTTACACCAATAGGGACTGGTTGTCCTAGTGAGTCAAGTAAATAGATTTGGGTGTTCGCTAGAGGACGACCAATAGGAACAGTTTGAGATTCCTGATTAGTGGGTATGCTCTCGACACGATAAGTTAGCACGCCTACTGTGGCTTCAGTTGGGCCGTAGTGGTTAAAAATTTGACAATCTGGTGCTGATTGCTGAATCTGCTCAATCAAATTCCAACTTGTGGCCTCACCTCCTAGCACGAGTCGCTGACGGGGGAGAACTTGTTTGCTGTTCTTGGCACTCAGCAATGCTTTTAGGTGAGATGGCACAATTTTGAGGCAGTCTATAGGATGGCGGAAAAAGTAATCTGCTAAGGCTTCAGGATCGGCGGCGCGATCGCTTGATACAATATGCAGACATCCACCACTACACAGGGAAGGAAAGATAACGGTGTTGCTCAAGTCGGCGGCAAAGGTGGAAACAGTCGCAAAACTCGCACCGACGGGAAAATTCAATTTTTCTTGGATGCTATACAGGTAGTTGAGCAGTTGCTGATGCTCAACTAATACGCCTTTGGGTATACCTGTAGAACCAGAGGTGTAAATTACATAAATTAAATTCTCAGGTTTAAGTTTACTAGTTGGATTATTGCTAGCTTCTTGATCGATGGCTTCCCAGTCAGTATCTAAGCAGACTACCCGTGTTGTCTGTGCAAAAACACGATTTACCAAATGCTGCTGCGTTAAGAGGATTGGTACTTGAGCATCCTGCAAACGCAAAGCGATGCCAGAAGTTGGTAAGGTAGGGTCTATTGGTAAATACGCTCCGCCTGCTTTGAGAATACCAAGCAGTGCAATAATCATTTCGAGCGAACGTTCTACACAAATACCTACTAATACATCTGGCCCGACTCCCAACTGTTGGAGATAATGAGCTATTTTGTTCGCACGACTATTCAGTTCGCTGTAGGTTAATTGTTCCTCCTCAAATACAACAGCAATTTTATCTGGTGTCTTGGTAACTTGTTCTTCAAATAGTTGGTGAATGCACTTATCTTGGGGATAATCTGTAGTTGTTTTGTTACATTCGATTAGTAGATATTGTCGTTGCCTTTCACTGAGAATATTTAATGTGAGTACAGCCGAATCGGGATTATTAATAATGCTTACTAATAATGTCTGGAATTGTTCTGCCAGAAGTTTAATATTATCTTCGTTAAAGTAATTTCCATCGTAGTCGAATTTTGTTATTAGTGCATCCTGGTAATGATTACAGGAAAGTTTCAATTTAAATTTATCTAGACAAATGTATTGCTGAATCAGTGAAAAGCAGACATCACCAGCTAAAATCTTTCCTGTCCACTGTTGATATTCAAATTCTATAGGAAAATAAAATGTCTCTGGATGCTTGACTATTTCTTCTACCGTAAAATACTCCTGCCATTCATAGGCATCATTGACAGTTTGATTAATTTGCTGAAGTATTTCCGAAAATTTATAATCAGTGTCAAATTGACAATTTAATGGTAAGTATTTAGTAAATAATCCTAGCGAGCGCTCTAACTCTTCATATTGACGGCCATCAAAGGCAGTACCAATTATAATATCTTGTTGCCCAGTGATACGCGACAACAGAATATGCCAGCAAGTTAGCAAAACTATAGAAATTGAAGTTTCATATTTTCGTGCAATCGCTTCAATTTCAGCAACTATTTTAGGCTCTATCTTCGATTCAAAGAAGTCAAATTCAAATTTAGCAGAATCATTACTTCGTTGGTTCTCAAAAGGCAATTTTAGGGTAGTTAGAGCAGACAAATCTTGCTTACTCCAGTATTCTTTACCAATTGCACCATCTTCATCATTAAGTAATTGATTCTGCCATTCCGAAAATTGAATATATTGTATGCCTTCTTCGACAGAGAATAATTCTTTTCCTTGAAGACAAGTAGCATAAAACTGGCAAATTTCCTCAATCAGAATTTGAAGTGATTTGCCATCGGCACAAATTGCTGGTAGTTTAATCAGTAAAATATGCTTTTGGGCTGACAGTTTCAATAAACATAGACGCAACAGAGGACTTTTATCAAAGTCGATACTTTGGTGTCTTTCTTTCTGAATAATCTTTTCTGTTTGTGCTTCCTGTTCTTGAAAGTCAAAATTACTCAAATCGATATTGTGCCAAGATATTTCACTACTCTCTGATATAACTTGAAGAGGAGTTTTTATTCCTGGTTTACGAGGAAAAATCGTCCGTAGAATCTCATGTTGGGTGATAACATTTTTTAAGCCTAACTCAAGAAATTCTGTTTTGAGATTCCCCTCAATGAGGATAGCAGCTTGACTCTGATAAGCAAGGCTATCTTGTTGCAATGACCAAAGATGCTTTTGTTGAGGAGAAAGTTGAAATCCTTCGATTAGTTGTTTTTGCATTGATTTTTCGAGCTTTTGTGTCTTATTTCTTATATCAGCCAAGACAGCAAAGGAATATAAATATGACGTGGGAGTGCTAGTTGAGTTGTGAAAAATGCTTTTTTTAACGAACCGCAAAGGACGCGAAGAAAGGAGAGAGAATTTATAAACTTAGGTTCGTTATAGAAAGATTGTACTATGAATTTATCTTCTAGTGATTAAAGTTTTGCTACTTTTTCACAAATTATCATTTCTCCCATTGCGACTACAATTTTTCGTGAACCAACAAAGGGATTTCGTCCGTGGGCAGCCAACATATTATCCAACATTATTATGTCCCCTTTTTGCCAAGCAAAACTAACTTGTGACTGTTGATAAATCTCGCTAATTTCTTGAATTACTGATTCTTCAATAGGAGAACCATCGCCATAATAGACATGACGTGGTAGCCTTTGCTCTCCAAATAATGACAATAGGGAATTTTGAATTTCAGAGTCTAGATATGATATATGGTGCAACTGCAATTGATTGAAAAATACTAATTCATCAGTGCGTGGATGTTTAGCGATCGCTTGTCGATAAGAGCGAGTTCTTAAACTATTATCTGACCATTCAAAATCCATTCCTGCTTGGCGACAATAATCTTCAACTACTGCTTTTTCTGTAGTTCTAAAAAACTCTTGCCAACTCACATCTAAACCTTCTGTGAAGTTGCGGACATACATCAGTTTTTTATCAGCAAATCGCTCTCTCAGTTTGGGGTTGAGGAGTTGATAAATCTTCCGACAATCGACAATCGGTGTTTCTCCACCAAGCTGGGCTGGTTGCACACAGAAAAACCAAATTTTCATTGGCCATTGCTGTAAGTGCGAACTTTCATTATGAAACAGGATTGCTTTGTCGTTGGGATAAGGGGTAGAACCATAAACTTTACCGCCTACTCCTTCACGTGGTAAATCGCCATACTCACCAAATAAATTTGGGCAAATAGCACCAGCAACATTTTCAAACTCAGAAACTGAATTGATATTGAAGTTGCGGAAGAGAATTGCACCATGCTTTAATAGCTGAGTTTCGATGAAGTCGCGGTGACTTTTTGCCCAGTCTGCAAGTTCAATATCTGCTGCATCAGGTTGTATTACCAAAGGTAAGGTGTTTTCCGGCTGGAGAAAATCTGTTTTAATTAATTCTCCTGATGGCAAACTTACAGCTTTAGGTTTAACCGTTTTGAATTTGCTTAACTTAGCCGCTTGGCGTTGTTTTTGTTCTAAGCTTTGATGTTTCTTTTCAGGTTCAGTCAGCATTTCTAAACTATTAATTCTAGTATCGGGCTGCGCCACAATGTTCTTGAGCAGTGTTTCAAAGTGGCCTGACATGCGGGTGATGGAATCAGCATCAAAAAGGTCGGTGCTATATTTCCAAGTGCCAATAAGTCCTTGTTCGGTTTCTGTAACAAATAAAGCCAAGTCAAACCTTGCCATACCAGTGTTAATTTCCATCGGCGTCAAGGTAAGTTCTGAAAGCTCTACGGTTGGGTTTGGGGTATTTTGAAGGACGAACAATATTTGAAATAGTGGTGTATGACCTAACTTGCGTTCTGGTTGTAAAGCATCTACCAATTTGGCGAAAGGTAAATCTTGGTGAGCATAGGCTCCTAATGCCACTTCTCGCACCCGCCCCAGTAACTCCCGAAAACTAGGGTTGCCAGAGAGATCAGTCCGCAAGACTAGTAGGTTGACAAAGAACCCGATTAGTTGTTCGGTATTGCTACGGTTACGGTTAGCAACATCTGTACCAACAACGATGTCTTCTTGATGGGTGTAACGTGATAAAAGCGTTTGCAAGGTTGCCAGCAGGATCATGAAAAGAGTGACTCCCTCCTGGCGCGAGAGCGTTTTGATTTCCTCAGTTAACGCTTTGGGGATGACAAAGTTAGTACTTCCTACGCCGAAAGTCTGGACTGTCGGTCGTGGTCGAGCCATCGGTAACTTTAGCATGTTGGGAGCGCCACTTAAATGCCGTTGCCAGTATGAAAGTTGCTTTTCTAAAACTTCTCCCACCAGCCATTGCTGCTGCCAATAAGCAAAGTCTGCATATTGGATGGGGAGTTCCGGTAGTGGTGACGATTGACCACGGTTGAAGGCTTCGTAAAGTGTCGCCGCTTCTTGGACGAGTAACCCCAACGACCAAGCGTCAGAAACTATATGGTGGATTGTAAATAAAAGTACATGCTCATCTTTATCCAATTCCAGTAGCATGACTCGCAGTAGTGGTCCCTCTGCCAAATTGAAGGGTCGCTGTAACTCTTCTGTGGCAAAATGTTCTATCTCTATCTGCTGCGTATTTGAAGGGAGCGATTCTCTGAAAGAAACACTTCGTGAACGCAAGTCTACTATCGGTAAGCTTAATCTTAAGACAGGCGTAATTACTTGGACTGGTTGTCCATCTACCGTGGTAAAAGCGGTACGTAAAGCTTCATGACGCTGCACAATTTCATTGAGGCTCTGCGCTAAAGCGGCAATATTGAGCCTACCTGTAAGGCGTACAGCGATAGTGTCATTGTATAACGAGCTACCAGGCTCTAGCTGGTCGATAAACCACAGACGTTGTTGAGCGAACGACAGAGGTAAATTTGTCTGGCGTGAGCAAGGCTGAATAGGTAGTTCCTTGAGTCCCTGCCCAGCTTTCATCAGTTCTTCAATGCTTTGGGCAAGTTCTGCTATTGTTGGTGACTCAAACAAATAGCGTAGCGGTAGCTCTACCTGAAAAGCATCCCGGAGACGTGAAATAACTTGCGTTGCCAATAGGGAGTGTCCTCCCAACTCGAAGAAATTGTCATTGCTGCCAACTTTCTCTAAACCAAGTACCTGAGTCCAGATTCCTGCTATTACCTCCTCAATGGGAGTGCGAGGAGCTACAAACACTTTGTCTAATTCGGGTCTGGCTGTGTCGGGTGCTGGTAGTGCTTTGCGGTCTAGCTTGCCGTTGGGAGTTAGAGGTAAGGTTTCTAGCATCACGAAAGCTGAAGGAACCATGTACTCAGGCAGCTTTCTTTTGAGGAATTGCCGCAACTCACTGATTGTCAGTGTCTGTTTGTGGCTGGGGACAAAGTAGGCAACCAAGCTTTGAGTATTGGGAGTGTCTTGTCTAGCTATCACTACAGATGTTTCCACATCCGGGTGTTGGGCTAGCACGGACTCAATCTCACCTAACTCAATACGAAAGCCGCGAATTTTGACTTGGTAATCGATGCGTCCCAAGTATTCTATATTGCCATCACTTAAGTAGCGAACTAAATCACCAGTTTTGTAGAGACGGGAATGGGGGTCATTGCTGAAGGGATGGGAAATGAATTTCTCTTGTGTCAACTCTCTTGCGTTGAGGTAGCCTCGTGCTAGACCAGAACCACTAATGTACAATTCGCCTGGTACACCAATAGGCACGGGTTGGAGATAGCGGTCTAGAATGTAGGCTTGTGTATTAGCAATCGGGCGACCAATTGTAGGTAACTGGCTTATACCTTTTTCTATCAAAGCAAATGTAGAGTAAGTGGTGTCTTCTGAGGGGCCATAAAGATTGAAGACATGCTGGATTGTCTTTTGCTGATAAATCTGCTGTACAAGTTGATTTTGTAAAGGTTCACCAGCTAGGTTGACTGTACATACCCCATCAGGTAAACTAATAACTCGAATTAACTCAGCGATCGCCGACGGTACTGTATTAATTAGAGTGACTTGGTTAGCAGTAGGTAAGGTGGGTAAATGTAACGCATTTACGGCAAGAATAACTTTCCCACCCCAGCACAGTGGCACAAACAACTCAAAAACTGAGAGGTCAAAACAGATAGAGGTGGAAGCTAATACACCAGCAAGCTGCTGTGAGCTAAATACTTCTGATGCCCAACTTACTAAAGCGACTGGACTGCGATGTTCGATAGCTACTGCCTTGGGTCTACCTGTAGAACCGGAGGTATAAAGTACGTAGGCTAGGTTTGTTGACTTCACCCCGCGGGCAAAATTCTCTGCATCCTCTTGAGCAAATGTCTGCCAGTCACTATCCCAACACACCACAGCCGCCTCATGCTCAGTTAGCCTCTCAACTAGCCGCTGTTGCGTCAACAACACTTTCGCCTTTGCATCTGACAACATGAAACTCAGTCGTTGTTGGGGATAATCTGGGTCTAAGGGTAGATAAGCCCCACCCGCCTTGAGAATTCCAAGTAGTCCCACAACCATTTCTAAGGAGCGTTCGACACAAATCCCCACAAGTACCTCTGGCCCCACTCCTAGCTTTTGCAAGTGGTGTGCTAGCTGATTGGCTCGCTGATTCAGTTCTTGGTAGGTCAACTGTTGGTCTTCAAATACTACAGCAATGGCATCTGGCGATCGCTCTACCTGCTCCTCAAACAACTGATGGATACACTTATCCTGGGGATAGTCTCTTTGAGTGTCGTTCCATTTATACAATAATTGGTAACGTTCAATTTCTGTAAGTAGCGGCAATTGGGAAACTGGCACTTTAGGATTTGCAACAATCCCTGCGAGTAAGGTCTGGAAATGCCCTGTCATTCGCTCGATGGTGCTAGCATCAAATACGTCAGTGTTGTATTCCCACGACCCCACAAATCCATTAGGGGTGTTCTCCATTGTCAAGGTAAGATCAAACTTTGCTGTCAAGCTTTCTACTGCCAATGGACTCAGAGTTAAGCCGGGAAGCTCCATCTTGGGCATGGGAGCATTCTGGAGTACAAACATTACCTGAAACACAGGTGTATGGCTTAAGTTTCGTTCCGGGTGTAATGCCTCTACCAGCATCTCAAACGGTAAGTCTTGATGAGAATAGGCATCCATTGCTGTTTTCTGGACTCGACCCAGTAATTCTCGAAAACTGGGATTGCCTGACATATCAGCGCGGAAAACTAAAGTGTTAACAAAGAAGCCAATTAATCCTTCAAGTTCACTGCGATTGCGGTTAGCGATGGGTGAACCAACCAAGATGTCTTCTGTATCTGTGTAGCGGTAAAGTAATGTGTCAAAGGCTGCCAACAAGGTCATGAACAAGGTAACTCCTTCTTCCTGACTCAGTAAGTTGAGTGCTGCAATTAGCTCTACAGAGAGTACGAAGGATTGAGATGCCCCCTGGAAAGTTTGTACTGCTGGTCTGGGTCGATCAGTAGGCAGTGATAATAAAGCTGGCGCATTTGCGAGTTGTTGCTGCCAGTAAGTGAGTTGGGCTTCTAGTACATCACCTTGCAACCACTGCCGTTGCCAAGCTGCGAAGTCTACGTACTGTATTGGTAGTTCGGCTAGAGGTGAGAGTTGTCCAATACAAAAGGCTTCATAGAGTGTGGCTAACTCACTCATAACTACACCCATTGACCACCCATCAGAAATAATGTGGTGCATGATGAGTAGCAAGATGTGTTCTGTCTCACTCAGCACTAGTAAAGTCGCCCGTACTAACGGTTCAGTCGCTAGGTCAAAGGGTTGCTGGGCTTGTTGTGTTGCTAATTCTTGCCAATGCTGATGTTGCTCAGTTGTTGGCAGATCTTCGCAGTCAAAAACTGACAATTGCCAAGCACTTTCTGGCTGAATGATTGCAACTGGTTGCCCATCAACTTTGATGAAGTTGGTGCGTAAAATTTCGTGGCGGCGAATAACTTCTTTAAGACTTTGTTCTAAGGCTAGTATGTTTAGTTGACCTTGCAGGCGGACAGCAACCGGAATGTTGTACAAGGCACTGTTTGGCTCTAACTGGTCTAGGAACCACAACCGTTGTTGAGCAAAGGATAGAGGTAGCTTTCCTTCTCGTGGTACTGACTGTATCGCCTCAAAAGTAGAACTAGAAGCAAGATGAGCTTTTTGAAGAAACGGGAGTATTTCTGCTTTACGCTCTTGTATTTGAGTACGCAAAGTTAATGTCAAGGTTCCTTCGGGTGCGTTACAGCGCAGGCGATCGCCATCAGCCCAAAGCTTAATGTCCAAGCTGCCAAGGTAAGACAAAAACTCCTCGATAGTTTTCATAACTCTATCTCCTCTCGGTTGTTCATTATTGCAGCAGGGCGATCGCCTATCTGTTGGACTATCGAACGGATTCTCTCAATTTGCTCAACTAGTCCGGCTACGGTAGGCTCTTTAAACAGCTCATGCAGCGGCAGATTGACCTGAAATGCTTCGCGCACTCGTGAGATAACTTGAGTTCCTAGCAGAGAATGTCCTCCTAATTCTAGGAAATTGTCGTAAATCCCTACTTGCTCAATCCCCAATAGTTCTTCCCAAATGTTAACGAGTGCTTGCTCAGTCTCATTTCTCGGAGCAACATAAGTATTGGGCAAATTTGGTCTGGCATGAAGTGAAAATGAATTATCTATTTGAGAAGCAGCTTTTTGTGGTAAAGGTTCCAACTTAATCCATTGGTCAATCCTGGCTTGTAGATTTCCAGTTGAGACAATTAGCTGGTTGACTTCACCCCAAGATAAAAGCTTTTCAAATGCTTCCACACCCTCTGTTGGTGTCATTGCCAATTTAGTCAAATTTCCACCAAAGGATATATTTGGTTGATGTTCTTCTTCTAATTGCCAACCATCCCAATTTATGCTGAACCAAGGGAACGAATTTTTCTGGTTATGCTGATGAACAAAAGCATCCATGAAAACATTAGCTGCCGAATAAGCAATAAATTCTAGTCCTCCTAAAATTGTGGATATGGAAGACATTAATACGCAAAAGTCAAGCTTTCTGTTCTGCAAAATCTTTTCCAAAACCAAGGTTCCGTATACTTTTGGTTGAAATTGCAGCTCACACTCCGTTTTACCAATCTGTGCAATGGATTTAAATGAATCTCCTGCGACGATCCCAGCAGCATGAATCACACCATTGAGTTGACCAAACCGCTTCTCACCTTGCGCGATCGCTGCCTGCATTTGTTGTTCATTGGCGACATCAGCAGCGATCGCTATCACCTCAGCTCCTAGTTTTTCTAATTCCTGCAATTTTTGGATCTTGCGGCTTGTGCCGTCGTTTTCATCATGAGTAACTAACCATTTTTCCCATTCATCTGGTGCGGGCAGTGCTGAACGCCCTATTAGTATTAATTTGGCTCGAACAGTCTTAGCAAAATGTTCAGCCAGCACAAGTCCAATGTCTCCGAGTCCTCCTGTAATTAAATAAACTCCTCCTTCTCTGAATTTAGTGGTTGTTCTATTAAAGTTATCCAATCGAAGTGGTTCAAAAGTTTGCACCCAGCGATGATCGCCACGATAAGCTATCACTAATTCAGAAGTTTTCTTGGCAATTTCTAATAATAAATAGTCTGTAAGTTTCTGTTTATTCTCTTGAAGAGATTTGGGAATAACAATATCAATACTACGACAACGGATATTTCGGTATTCCTGGGGAATGACGTTTATACAACCAAGCACAGTTGCCTTTTGAGGACATAGTAATTCTTCTCCAGTTACTGCTTGAATGTTGTTGGATATAACGACAATTTCCACTTTATTATTAAAATTGTGTTTTTCCAGCGCTTGGGTTAAAAACAACAGACTATAAAAACCTAAATCTTGAGCTTGATTAAGGCTTAATGTTTGATAAATATCTGGTGTTACATTCCATAAATGAATAATATTTGTAGGAATATTGTCTGTTGCATAAAGTTTTTCCATTAAGGCATTATAATCCTGATGATTATGAGGATTAATAGTAAATATACGTTGAAAATATTTATCTGTAAGAGATTCACTCACCTCACTAAACTCTAACCCGACCTTGACAATAATCACGTTCTGACTTTCTTGTTCCAGTCTTTTTACCAGTTGAGAACCTAACCCGCACTCATCGATAAAAACAAGCCAAGTGGAGCGAATCTGCATTTCCCCTGGTTTGAAGGTCAAAGCTATAGAGCGTTTCCAAGATGGGATATAAAACCAGTCTGCAACGTCTGGCTTTTTGGAGGTTGCAAGTAATACTGGTAAATCAGTCTTGGGAAGGTCTGGCTGTTTCTGGGCATCAATCCAATAACGCTGACGCTCAAATGGATAAGTTGGCAAGGGGATGCGGTGACGGCGTTCTTGTGAGTAAAATTTTGACCAATTCACCTGCACACCAGCCAGCCAAAGTCTGCCGAGAGTAGTGAGCAAAAACGCTATATCTGACTCTTGTTCGCGGGGGTGGCGGATTGAAGAAACCACAACCTGTTGAGTATATCCAATAAGCTGCTGTTTAGCTAAAGTACTCAAAGTTTTTCCAGGGCCAACTTCTAAGAAAATGTGTTCTGGTTCTTGGAGTAACTCAGCCATACCCGTGGCAAAACGAACTGTTTGGCGTAAATGCTTCACCCAATAACTCGGATCTGTCGCATCTGTTGCGGTAATCCAAGTACCAGTTACGTTGGATACAAAAGGAATTTCTGGGGGATTCAGATTGAGTTTTGCAACATGCTGCATGAATGGAGTCAGGATAGGCTCCATCATTTGGGAATGAAAGGCATGAGATGTATGCAAGGGGCGATATTCCACACCTTTTTCAGTGAGTTGATTTTGTAGTAAAGCGATCGCCTCGCTACCACCTGAAACCACACACATGGCAGGCCCATTGATGGCTGCTAAAGAAAGTTTCTCACCAAGTATGGGTTTAATCTCCGACTCTGATAGAGGTACAGCCACCATTTCCCCCGCAGGAAGTTGCTGCATCAGTCTTCCTCGCGTAGCTACTAGTTCTAAAGCATCTTCTAGAGAAAAAACTCCGGCTAGAGTTGCAGCTACATATTCCCCAATGCTATGACCAATCATCGCTTGCGGATGTACTCCCCATGCCATCCACAACTTAGCTAAGGCATACTCAATTACAAATAGTGCAGGTTGAGCCAGAGAAGTCTGCATTAGTTCCTGGGTAGTGTCTTGCTCGTGGGGATAAAGTACACTACGCAAATCCAACCCAAGATGCGGTTTTAGCACTTGGCAGCAGTAATCAACTTGCTCGCTGAAGATAGGTTCACTCTGGTAGAGTTCCAGCGCCATATTTACGTACTGCGTTCCCTGTCCAGAAAACATAAACACAACAGGGCGATTGCTGGGTGTCTGGTAGCTGGTAAAAACTCTTGGAGAATCTGTAATTTCCAGCACTTCTACTGCATCATCAAGGTTTTGGCATACTACCATGCGGCGATGGTCAAAAGCCTGACGACCCACATCTAAGGTGTAAGCGACATCAGCCAAGTTCAAATCAGGATGTTGTCGGAGGTGAGCAACTAAATTTGCTGTAGCAGTTTCCAGAGCTGTATTAGTCTTTGCCGAGAGTAGTAACAATTGCCAGGGGCGAGAAGCACTGGAAGATTCAGCAATTGGGGCTTCTTCGAGAATTACATGGGCATTAGTGCCACCAATACCAAAAGAACTTACTCCCGCACGGCGAGGAGTGCCGTTGGTTTTCCACTCTGCCAAGGAACTATTGACGTAAAAAGGACTATTGGCGAAATCTATCTGAGGATTAGGCTGCTCAAAGTGCAAGCTGGCAGGTATTTGTTTATTTTTAACTGCCAATACAGTTTTAATCAGACTTGCGATCCCAGCTGCGGTATCAAGATGTCCAATATTTGTTTTTACCGAACCAATAGCACAAAAGTCTTTTTGCTGCGTTTTGTCACGAAAAGCTTGTGTCAGGGCTGTGATTTCAATCGGATCGCCCAAAGTTGTGCCAGTGCCGTGGGTTTCTATATAACTAATAGTATCTGGCTCAATCTCTGCCATTATTTGAGCCGCCCTAATCACTTTTGCTTGAGAATCTATACTGGGTGCTGTATAACTAACTTTGAATGAGCCATCATTGTTGATAGCTGAACCTTTGATCACAGCAGAGATAGAATCACCATCAGCGATCGCCTCTGCTAGCCGTTTTAAAACTACAATACCTACACCATTACCGCTGACAGTTCCCTGCGCTTGAGCATCAAAAGCTCGACAATGCCCGTCAGGAGACAAAATTCCTCCTTGTTGATACAAATATCCACCTTTTTGAGGCAGTGCGATCGCTACGCCACCCGCCAAAGCAATATCACATTCTCCACTTAGTAAGCTTTGACAAGCCAAGTGGACAGCAACTAAGGAAGTAGAACAGGCAGTTTGAACTGTATAACTCGGCCCTTTCAAATTTAATTTATAAGATACGCGTGTAGTTAGAAAATCTTTATCATTAGCAATAGCTATTTGAAAATCACTGAAGTCTGTTAAATTCTCCCGCTGAGAAGCAAGGTTGAATAAATAGCTGTTCAGACCTGTACCAGCGAAAACTCCAATCAATCCTTCGTATGTTTCTGCATTGTAGCCAGCTGCTTCAACGGCTGACCAAGCACACTCCAAAAATACCCGTTGCTGTGGATCAGTAATTGCTGCTTCTCTAGGATTAAAGCTAAAGAATGAAGCATCAAATGTTTCTACATTTTCTAATATTGCTCCAGCTTTTACATAATTTGTAGCCTGTAGCAAATTATGATTTGTTCCTGAATCTTTTACTTCTTCATCCGTAAAAAATGAAATTGATTCTACACCATTTTGTAAATTTTTCCAAAAGTCATCAATATTTTTAGCTCCGGGGAATTGCCCCGCCATGCCAATAATTGCTATCTCTAAACCAGTTGTTACGCTGTATGCTTCAGCAGAAGTATTCATTCTTCTATAACTCTTTAATAGTTTAAGATTTTTGTCTTTGTTTAAGACGTTGTTCGAGTCTTTGCTTACCTTCTGTTAGCTTTTCAGTTCGTTCAGAATAAGAAACTTTATTATTGGCTTGACTAAAATAATCTATTAATGAATTGATGGTGGGATATTGAAACATTTCTGGCAATGATAATTCTAACGACAATACCTTACGCAATTGGCTATGAATCTGAAGCATTAGCAATGAATTACCACCTAATTCAAAAAAATTATCGTGGATACCGATTTTTTCTACATTCAATACCTGCTGCCAAATATTAGCAATGGCTCGTTCACGCTCTGTTTTTGGCATTACATAATCAACTGCCAATTGTGGGCGTAAATTATCTGGTGTCGGTAGTGCATGACGGTTCAGTTTGCCATTAGGTAAGAGTGGTATTTCCTCCAAGAAAATGAAGACTGAAGGCATCATGTAATTCGGTAATTTATCTTCCAAGAAATGCCGCAGTTCAGTAATTGTAGGTGTTTGTTCTTGGTTAGGAAGAACATAAGCCACTAAATAGTTGTGACCCCGTTCATCTGCTTGTGCTATCACTACAGCCTGTTGCACTGCTGAATATTGTGTTAATGCCGCTTCAATTTCTCCAAGTTCGATGCGGAAACCACGAATTTTTACTTGGTGGTCGATACGCCCTAGAAATTCCAGCTTTCCATCTGGGAGGTAACGAACTAAGTCACCCGTTTTATAAAGACGACTTCCTCCTGCCTTGTCAAAAGGATTAGATATGAATGCTAAAGCTGTGCGTTCTGGTTGGTTGAGGTAGCCTCGTGCCACACCCACCCCGCCGATGTAAAGTTCGCCCGGAACGCCTACCGGAGTAAGTTGTAAATTGGAGTTAAGCACATAAGTTTGAGCGTTCTGAATTACCTTGCCGATGGGCAATTCTCGCCCAAATGATTTAACAGCTCTTAGCCCAGATAAATCGCAATGCGTTGCGACAATCGTTGATTCTGTGGGACCATAACTATTAACGAGGCGCACTTGTTGACTGACATGTTGCTGCCAAATTTCTAGATAAGAATATTCAGCGCGTTCGCCACCAATAATTACTAGTCGTAGTGTTTCGGGTAATGGCAAATTTGCAGCAGATATTTCGGCTGTCAGTTGATGCCAGAAAGCGGTGGGTAGGTCAAGTACTGTTAATCCCAAATGCCGAGATTGTTGCACAAACGTTGGTATGGAACTCAACATCTCATCAGTACGCAGAACTAAAGTTGCGCCTTGTATTAAACAGGGAAAAATTTCTTCGGCTGCGGCATCAAAGCTGATTGAGGCAAATTGCAAAATGCGATCGCTCGGTTTGATCTCATACTCTAAACAAGCAGTTTCAATATAGTTGACTAAGGAGCGATGTTCAATCATCACACCCTTAGGTGTACCAGTAGAGCCGGATGTATAGATAATGTAAGCGAGATTATCAAGTTGAGTCTGAGTTACTAAGTTTTCCCAACTTTCTTGAGCAATAACTGACCAGTCTGTATCTAATAACACTACTTGTTGCTGATGTTCGGGGAGTACAGACAGCAGTCGCTCCTGGGTTAAGATAACTGACACTTGTGTATCCTTCAACATCAAGGCCAAGCGTTCTTGAGGATAAGTTGGATCGAGAGGAACGTAAGCTCCACCAGCTTTGAGGATTCCTAATAGACCAATTATCATATCCAGCGATCGCTCTACGCAAATCCCCACAAGCACTTCTGGCCCAACTCCTTGCTTTTGCAGGTAATTTGCTAGCTGATTCGCACGTTGATTTAGTTCTCTGTAGGTCAGTTGTACTTGCTCAAAAACCACTGCCACAGCGTCAGGTGTACGTTCTACCTGCGCCTCAAATAGCTGATGAATGCAGATTTGAGAGTAATCAGCTTGAGTGTTATTCCACTCTACCAGTAGTTGATGACGCTCTTGTGCAGTCAGTAACGGTAAGTCAGCAAGTCGCTGCTTCGGATTTGCGACCATACCCGCAAGTAAAGTCTGGAGATGCTCCAGCATTCGAGTTATTGTAGCTGAGTCGAAGCGCTGGCGATCGTATTCAATTTCTAGTAATAATTCTGAATCCACCTCCACTGATACAGTGAGCGGATAATGGGTATGAGCAAAATTGCAAAAATTGGAAATTTGCAGGTTGTCAAACTGCTGTTGTGCAAAAAAATCTGTTGAGTAGTCCTGAAAGTTGAAAATGCTCTCAAACAAGGGCAACCCATTAGGCATATCACTCCAGCCAAGCACCTTTACTAGTGGGCTGTACTCATACTGACGTGCTTCAATCTGCTCTGTTTGCAGCCTCTTTAGCCAAGGTAAGAGAGACTCTTCTGGATGAATGCACACTCGCATTGGCAGAGTATTGATAAACAACCCCACCATCGACTCAGTTCCAGCTAAAGTTGGCGGACGACCAGAAACAATGGCTCCAAAGTTGACATCGTGTTCACCACTATAACGACTCAGGAGGATAGCCCATGCGCCCTGTAATAAGGTGTTGAGTGTGAACTGTTGCTGTCGAGCAAACTGTTGCAATGCAGAAGTTTCTTTCTCTGATAACCGGACGTGTTGTGTGTCATAGTTATTGCTTTGACTAACCAAGTTATCAGTTTTCCGGTCTACCCTAAAAGAATTTAATGTGGAAAAACCTTTAAGCCTTTGCCGCCAAAATATCTCGGCATCTGCTAGGTCTTGCTGTTGCAACCAAGCTATGTAATCACGGAAAGGACGAGGGCGCTCTAGAGATAAGTTTTCACCTTGAGTGAATCCTTTGTAAAGGGCAAAGACTTCATTGAGGAGTAGGGAAGAAGACCATCCATCCAGCAGTAAGTGATGATGGCTCCAGATAAAACGGTAGTCATTTTCGCCTAACTGAATCACACTCAAGCGCATTAGCGGTGGTTGAGAAAGTTCAAAGCCTCGCTCTCGTTCTACTTTGAGAAAATCCTCCATGCGTTCTTGCTGGGCGACGCTTGTCAAACCCTGCCAATCCTGTTGCTCCCAAGGCAGCCCAACTTGCTTATGCACCACTTGCGCAGGTTCTTTAAGTCCTTCCCAAATAAAGGAAGTACGTAAAATTTGGTGACGCTCTACGACTTGCTGCCAAGCTTGCTTAAATAGTGAAATATTTAAATGTCCGTGGATATTACAGCTAAATTGTTCGCAATAAACCCCAGACTTTGGAGTATAAAGGGCATGGAAGAGTATGCCCTGTTGCATAGGTGAAAGCGGATAAAAGTCTTCAATATTTTTCATGGCGCTGTAGAACTTTCAGGGTGAGTATTGGCTCTATTAACTGGACTTAAAAATAAATTTTAGGTAGGTTATGAACTGCGCCAAATGCAGAAAATTTTAGCAGTAATCTAACGTTTATTTAAGTACTTTGTTGGATCGTCAATCTGGGAGAAATCTAACCCTAATTCCTCCATTGATTTTATGCCAATTTCTTGTAAAAATTCTGGTCTAAGTACGTTATCTTTTACTGCGTTACCTGGTGCTGTATTATCTCCTTTATGGATAAAGACTTGATTACGGTAAAAGTGTATTGCCACAATATGCTGGTCAAAATAATTAGGTGTATAACCTGGATGTATAAACTCCTGATGACTGAGGCAATCAACCAGTCTTTTAAAAAAATTGATCATTGTTTTAGAATCATATAAATCCAGGCTGCCTCCATATTCTGCCCAATGAGGAGGAGAAGGATCGTTACAAAATTTTGACCAATTTTCGTAACTGGGTATATAAGAAGTATGTGTATCCTCTACTACGTAAATGCCACCATCATTTAATTGTGGGAACAGAATTTTAAAAGTTTGAATTACATGGTCATTACGATGACTACCATCATCAATAATAATGTCTAGTTTACCAGTTTCAGAGACGAGTTTTTTTAAAAGGACTTCATCAACTTGGCTACCCTGAAATATTTTAATCCGCTCTTCTTCTAAAGAGCTTTTATCTACGATATCTAGACCGTAAATCATACTGTTAGGAAAATAAGTCTTCCACATTCTTAAAGAATCTCCTCCAGATAGAGGATCATCATAGCCACCTACACCAATTTCCAAAATCTTCAATTTTTTGGTTCTCAAAGGGGCAAAGTGATGTTGGTAATGTTGACCATATATGTGAGGATTCCATTTGCTGTTATAAAGAGGTAGCAACTTGGTTAAATCCTTACGGTAGATAAATGACTTTAATTGATGAGGTAGATTCTTAAAAAATATTTGGCGATCACTTTTTATTTTCATTGGTAAAAATCCTTGAGAAATAGTTTTTAATGCACTGTCAAACTTGAGCTTTTAGTGTGTCCAGTTCATGATGGCTAATTATTTAGTTTTAGAAAAGATAATTTTTGTTTAAATGTAAAATTTGGAAATAAATACTTGGAAAGTTGTCAAGTACGCTTTTGAAAAAAATTAAGAGCAAATAAAGACTTTGTAACCAACGGAAATTCCAAAGCCAATGGTAAAATATAACTATTTATTGGACTGTGTTTATAAATATCTTGGAAACACAATTCTGCGTTCAATTCATTTATTATGTTGTGGCTTAAAGCGATGCTATCTTCAAGATTCTCTACTTGATGCCACCAACGAGTTGGAATGTAAAGTATTTCTCCTGGCTCTAATATAGTTTCCACAGACTTAGCTTTAGCATAGAGCGGAAACTTTTCTAAATCTGGGTTGAAGACATCAACTTTGCCATTGTACAACACCTCTGTTTGATCGGGTGTAAATAAGGCACATCTTTTCTTACCAGAAATTAATGCTAGCCATGCATAAGTGTATCCACCATCAACGTGAAGACCTATTGAACAACCTCTACCACCTATCAGGATATAATCTAATGGATAATCATATTTTTCTTGAAACTTTTTGGGCAGTCTGTCACACCAATTAGGGAAGTAAACTGGAACTCTGTAGTCGTTGTAAAGCTGAGGATAATGATAAGGATGAAAGTCAAACAGATAGAGTGTTTTGTTACGCTCGCCAGCAGTTAAATAATCAATGTAATCTGTAACAGTCATCTGTAGTTGATTTTTATAATCACCGTCTTCTCTAACACTAGCTTTGAGCGAGCCACACTCTGACTTGAAGAAATCCAAAGTCCACTTCGTTGAGGCAGGCCAATCTTTCATCGCGTCAGTGATGATCACAGGCTTGCCAACAGACGAATACTCCCGAAAAAACTCATCATACGATAAGTTACTACGACGTTCTATAGAAGAAATTGGCGTCCATACCAACTTATATTTTTGCTTACGCCACATCCTCATCAGCATAAATATGAGTAAGCGTGTACCAATAATCAACGTAATAATGGCAAAACTAAACCAAACTGTCTGATAGAAAGAAATAGGTAATTGTAAAGTCATATCACTCTTGTAAAAATTTCATAATCTGCCAATACTATCTATGCCAGGAGTTACTACTTTGGTTCTGAATACGCTGTCAAACCTTCAGATTCATTGAGGGCAGCCAAAATATTGTCGAGGTCGGCTTGACTCCACTGACTAGATTTAAACTCTGCAAAATCAGAAGGTGTTAAGTTTTCTACTGAGTCAGACTGGCGGTTAGTAATAAGTGCTTTTAGGGTTGTGACCAACTCATCAGCTAATTTCTCGATTGTTTCTCGTCGATGAATATTTTCGCTATAGATTAAATCGATAACGAGTTGGTCATGAACAATCAAAGCATTAATTTCTAGCAGATGGCTCCTTTGTCCACGCGGGCTACGGGGTGAGCCGCTAGAATTTTGGGATAGCTTAAACAAAGAAGATTGAGGTAAAGTCTGCTCAAGATTACCAAGGTAGAGGAAAATTACTTCTGCTGGCTGTAGCGATCGCAATTTTTCTGTAATTAATGTATCTGTACTCAAGTGGCGCAGTACGCCATAACCCAGGCCTTGATTCGGAAAACTCCGCAGTTGCTCTTTAATCACTTTCAATGCTTCCCCTACTGGCGAAATTTCTCCAATTTCCAACAGCACAGGGGCAATGTTAGTAAACCATCCCACCGTCCTTGATAAATCGACATCATCAAAAATTACTTCTCTGCCATTACCTTCTAAGTCAACCAGCAGTGAGGATGTTCCAGTCCACTTGGTCATTGCTTGTACTAAGGCAGTCAGCAGCACATCATCCATTTGTACTCGATAAGCTGCTGTTATTTCTTCTCGCAGTGCCTGGGTTTGTTCGACACTTAGTTTTACCGATACAGTCCGAGCCGATGCCACGATGTTAGCGCCATCTGGATAATCTACCGGCAGTGGTGATACCCAGTCGCGCTCAGCTGCCAGCCAATACACCTGCTCTCGTTCCAACTCTATTGATTGTGCATATTCAATTAGCCTTAAAGACCACTGTTTGAATGAGGTTGTCTTTGGTGGTAGTTTAACCACTTTCTCTTGACTGAGTTGTTGGTATGTTGTTTCTAAATCCTCAAGTAAAATCCGCCAAGAACCAATATCTACAGCTAAATGATGGGCAACAATCAACAGACGGCTTGGTTGGTGTGTACCCATGTTAAAGAGGGCAACTTGTAAAAGCGGTTTTGATGCTAAATTCAGCGATGCTTGCAATTCTATTGCAGCCTCCTCAAAAGCCTGCTCTTGCAAATGCGGTGACAGCGCCGATAAATCTACGTGTGAGAATGGCACAACTGTGTCAAGACCGAAATTGATCTGTTTCCACATAGATTCTTCGGGTACAAAACGCAAACGTAACGCATCGTGGTGTTCAAGCAACTTTTGAACTACCTGCTCTAAAAGTATTGGGTCGAGAGTTTGTTGTACCTCCAGTAAAACTGTCTGGTTCCAGTGATGCGGGTCAAGTAAATTCTGTTCAAAAAACCAGTGCTGAATAGGTGTCAAAGGAAGTTCTCCTTGCACTAATCCCTGTTCGCTACAGACAGTCTGAGTTCTGTTGGCGATTTCAGCTAACTGTGCGATCGTTGGGTATTCAAATAGATGCTGATTAGTAATCCGCAGGCCTGCTTTGTTGGCTCTAGCAGTAATTTGAATGCTGAGGAGAGAATCACCACCTAACTCTAAAAAGTTATCGTCAATACCTACCTGTTCAATTCCTAAAACTTCTTGCCAGATGTTAGCAATGATTTGTTCAACTTCATTTCTAGGAGTAACATAGGTGTTGATTAAGTTGGGTCTGGAATGGAATGATAATAAATTTACTTGATTTCCAGGTTCTCTAGACTTAATCCACTTTTTGATTCTAGTTTCAAGATCAGTTGTAGAAATAACTATTTGATTGATCTTTTTGAGGGATAAAACGCGTTCAAATACTTCTACTCCTTCTTGATTATTCATGAATAATTCCGTAGAAATTTCTGGTTTTGTGGCTAATTCAGCAGCTAATTGGCTGGTTAACCAGTTGTCCCAGTTCACAGCGATCCACGGTGTACAACTTGTTTGGTTGTGCTTACAAATAAAAGCATCAGTAAAGAGGTGCGCCGCTGGATAAGCTGCCATGCCTAATGCACCTAATACAGATGATAAGGAGGATATCAATACACAAAAATCAAGTTCTATCCCTTGCAAAACTTTTTCTAATACAAACAGTCCATATCCATTGGCTCTCAATTGCTGTTCACATTCGTTTCTAGTGATTTCTGGAATAGTTTTAAATAACTTGATGCCAGCAGCATGAATGACACCATGAATCTGACCAAAATTCTGAGCAGCCTGAGCCATAACTGCTTGCATTTGTGTTTCATTAGCAATATCAGCAGTTTGAATCAGAACCTCTGCACCCAGTTGTTCTAGTTCCTGTACTTTTAGTATCTTGCGGCTGAATTTATCTTGTTCATCATGAGTTTTCAGCCATTCATTCCATTCATCTCGCACAGGCAAAGCTGAATACCCTATGAGAATCAGTTTGGCTCTGACTGTCTGAGCTAGGTATTCGGCTATTTCCAGACCTATACCTCCCAATCCACCAGTTATCAGGTATACTCCTTGCTCTCGTAATCCACTCGTCGTCTGATCACTATGAATCGCTTCAAATGTTTGTAACCAGCGATGATTGCCACGGTAAGCAACTACTGTGTCAGCGGATTTAGCACTCAACTCTATTAAAAGTTGGTCTATTAATTGGTTTTCTAGAAGTGATTTAGCTGCGGGAATGACAACATCAATACTGCGACAGGTGATATTGGAGTACTGTTGAGGAATGACTTTACATATTCCTAAGACAGTTGCTTTTTCTGGATTTAAACTTTCAAAACCTGTCAAATCGTAGATATTATTAGTGACAACTAAAATATCTATAGGCTGAGTAATATCTTGTTTGCTGAAGGATTGTGCCAGAAACAGTAGACTGTAGAAACCAAGTTTTTGACAATTGTCAAAAAACTCAATTGTTGTTTGTGTTTGGTCGTTTGCTGTGAGGCTCCATAAATGGGCGATCGCATCTGGAATTTGACCCTGTGCCTGCAACTGTGCAATTAAGGCATTATAATCTTCAGGCTGCTGGGGATTGATTGTGTATTTGCGATCGCTCAGTTTACTGAACTGGTCTCCCTGCACCACAGTGATCACATTATGACCACCATCTTCTAGGCATTTTGCCATTTCTACGCCGATGCAAGTATCCGCAAAGATTAGCACCTGTTCTCTAGATTGAAGAACTTGCGGTGCGATCGCTTGTTTCCAAACTGGGACATAGAACCAGTCTGCAACATTTGGCTTTTTGTGGTTTGCTAAAGCAGAATTGCTAGATTGTTTTTGCGGTTCAATCCAGTAACGCTGGCGTTCAAATGGATATGTCGGTAAAGGTATGCGGTGACGGCACTCATCAGTATAAAACTTAGTCCAGTTTATTGAGGCTCCTGCTAGCCAAAGACGACCCAATGTATTCAGCAAGAACGCTATATCTGTTTGTTCTTCCTTAGTATGTCGTAATGAAGAGAGTATTAACTGCTCAGTAATCCGTGCTGAATGCTGTTTGGCTAAGGTACACAAAGTACGCCCCGGCCCTACCTCTAGCAGAATGCGATTTAGCTCTTGGCGTAATGTAGATATACCTGCTGCAAAGTCCACGGTTTGCCGCAAATGCCTTGCCCAATAATTTGGATCTGTCGCATCTGCTGCGGTAATCCAAGTTCTCGTGACGTTGGAGATAAAAGGAATCTGGGGCGGATTAAGTTTGACTTTTCTAACTTCTTGGATGAATGACTCCAAGATAGACTCCATCATCTGAGAATGAAAGGCATGAGAAGTATGCAGACGGCGACATTCTACACCTTGAGCAATAAGTTGTTGCTCAATTGCATCTACAGCCTCATGGGTTCCCGAAACTACGCATGAATTTGGTGCGTTGATGGCAGCCAGAGATAAGTTTTCGTTCAGTAGAGGCTTAATTTCTGCTTCCGGTAAAGGAACTGCAAGCATTGTTCCTGAAGGTAATTGCTGCATTAATTGCCCACGTATAGCAACTAAAGCTAAAGCATCTTCAAGAGACATAACGCCAGCTAGGCAAGCAGCCACGTATTCCCCAATGCTATGACCGATCATGGACTCTGGAGAAATGCCCCATGTTATCCACACCTGGGCTAAAGCATACTCAATCACAAACAGCGCAGGTTGAGCGAGGCGAGTTTGTTTGAGCTTTTCGGCTGCGGCTGTTTGGGAGTCGTTGGGATAAATTACTGAACGTAAATCTAACCCCAAATGGGGAATGAGCAAGAGACAGCAGCGATCTACCTGCTCACGAAATACTGCCTCAGTCTGGTAAAGTTCTTGACCCATATCTACATATTGGGCACCTTGTCCAGGAAACATGAAGGCGATGGGGCGATTGCTGTTTTCCTCAAAGGAAGTAAGAATTCTTTGTGAGTCTTGCTGCTGCAAGGCGTTGACTGCATCCTGGATATCTTGACACACCAATACGCGACGATGATTAAACTCTCTACGCCCCAAATGCAGGGTATAAGCGACATCCGCTAGGTTTAACTCAGGATGTTGTGTAAGATATTCTCCTAGATTTTGGGTGGCAGTTTCTAATGCAGACTCAGTTTTCGCAGAGAGTACCAATAACTGCCACGGACGAGAAGGGCTAGAGGTTGGTAATGCTGGTGCTTCTTCTAGAATTACATGGGCATTAGTGCCGCCCATACCTAAAGAACTTACACCAGCGCGACGAGGAGTGAATCCCGCCTGCCATTCTGTCAGTTTTGTATTGACATAAAAAGGACTGTTGGCGAAATCAATTTGGGGATTGGGTTGCTCAAAATTTAAGCTGGGTGGGATCTGTTTGTGTTTGAGGGCAAGAACAGTTTTGATTAGCCCAGCCACCCCAGCAGCTGCATCTAGATGACCGATATTTGTTTTGACTGAACCAATGGCGCAGAAATTAGTTTTCTCGGTACTGGCGCGAAAAACTTTGGTTAATGCCGCAACTTCAATGGGATCGCCCAAAGCTGTACCAGTACCGTGGGCTTCGATATAGCTAATTGTCTCTGGCTCAGTATCGGCGAACATAATCGCTTCTGCGATCGCCTCGGCTTGACCATCAACGCTAGGGGCTGTATAACCCACTTTTCCAGAACCGTCGTTGTTGATAGCTGCACCTTTAATCACAGCATGAATGCAATCACCATCAGCGATCGCTTCAGAGAGTCGCTTGAGGATTACAACTCCCACACCATTACCAATAGTTATTCCTTGGGCTTTAGCATCAAAGGCGCGGCAATGCCCATCAGAAGATAATGTTCCCCCTTCTTCGTACAAGTAGCCTGTTTTTTGTGGTACTCGAATCGAAACTCCTCCTGCTACAGCCATATCACATTGATAATTTAGTAAACTTTGGCAAGCAAGAGTGATTGCGACTAATGAGGTAGAACAAGCAGTTTGAATTGTAATGCTTGGGCCTGTGAGATTTAATTTATATGAAACACGGGTCGTCAGAAAATCTTTATCATTCCCAATTAGTTTTTGATAAGATTTTGCTGACCCTACTTGGTCATTATTTAAATTAAAAGATAAATAGTTATTTAGGCTAGCACCTGCGTAAACTCCAATGCGACTTTCACACTTAGTAGAGTCATAGCCAGCACTTTCTAAAGCTTTCCAAGCAGATTCCAGAAAAAGACGGTGTTGTGGGTCTGTGACTTCTGCTTCTTTCGGGTTCATATCAAAGAAAGAAGCATCAAATAAATCAATATCTTCTAATACACCACCCGCTTTAATATAATTGCGATCGTTCAGCCAAGCTGGTTCTATACCCGCTGCTAATAAATCTTCATCTGTAAAATTGGAAATTGACTCTATGCCATCTTGTAACTTTTGCCAATATTCATCAATATTATTGGCTCCTGGAAAACGACCTGCCATACCAATAATGGCTATTCTCTCTATTGATTCGTATACTTCTGAACTACCCATTTTTCTTCTTTTTAGGGTTATTTAACCTTAGCGAAATTATACTAATTTCTACTGCGTCACTTTGAAGATTCACATTGTTTATTTCAGATAACTTAGTAAAGAAAAAATTCGTCTATTGGTATCAGCAAAAGACCTACGTCCGTGTAAAAATCTTGAATTATCAATCATCACTAAATCACCGACTTGCCACGGTATTATCCCAGTCAACCTGTTCATGACTTCGTTAACTTGGTTAATAGCTATCAGAGGAATCGGTGAACCGTCTTCAAAAGTTACTGCTCCTCTAGGATTTTTATACTCGGCAATTAGGCTATTAGCAAATGCATTCTGATTACCATATTTTGTTTTTACCACAGCCGAGCAACAATATTCAATAGAAACAGATTGGTCAGAATTGATTTGATAATTTAAACCTTCAATATTATTCAAAGTTCTCTTGACATCAGCTATGGTTGCACCCGTTCCGAGAAAACGCTTCCAGTCAGTAACCGGAAATTTTTGCAAAAATCTAATTTTACGAGAAATAAATAATTGTCTTAATTCTTCACTTAGATTCTGCCATACTTGAACACCATCCCAAAATAAAGTTTCACCTCCTTGGGATGCAGGCACAGCACAACAAAACCATACTAAATCAGGACGAAAAGGAGAATTAGCATTTTCACAATGAGGACTTACATAGTGCATTCCTGGGTCTACTAACGTCACAAATTTATTACTTGAATCAATGATAGGTCTATCTTTGTCCAGAACAAATCTAGAACTGAACTTTTCGGCAAAGTCTTTCATCTGTGTATGGTTGATATTAAACCCTCGAAAGAGCAAAATACCAAACGACCGAAATGTTTCTAAAGTATTTTGAACTGGAAGTTGCAAAATACTTTGATGATTTTCATTTTGAATTATTTTGGCAATAGTATTACCAGATAGCTCAGTTTTTATCATATATTTTCAACGGCTAAATTCTTCTTCTACTGAATTTTTCTTCTCGTCTGCTTCGTCAACAATGCTCTTTGTTTTTGCACGCGATCGCGTATTTGATCAAAATTATCCTGAACTTCTAGATTTTGATTTAAATACTCCGCCAAAGAGTTAATAGTTGGGTTTTGAAACAACTCAACAACTGATAATTCCCGCTTGAAAATATTCCGTAGTTTATTATTCACCTGAATTATCAGTAATGAATGTCCACCAAGGTCAAAGAAATTATCATTTACACCGACTTTCTCTAAGTGTAATACTTCTTGCCAAACTTGGGCAATAGTTTTTTCTACATGAGATTGAGGAGCGTGATAAGTAGTAGCTAATTGTGGTCGCAGTTCCTCTGGAACAGGTAAGGCACGACGGTCTACTTTTCCATTAGGTGTAAGTGGGAATTCATTTAATAGTATATAGGCAGAAGGCACCATATATTCAGGTAACTTATCCTTAAGAAAATCCCGTAATTCATTGATAGAAATTTCAATGTTTTTATGGGGAATTACATAAGCGACTAAGCGGCGTTCATTTGGGATGTCTTCCCTAACTAAAACCATCGTCTCTCGTACTTGGGGATGTTGGGACAATACCGCTTCAATTTCTCCCAGTTCAATGCGGAAACCACGAATTTTAACTTGGTGGTCAATTCTCCCCAAATATTCGATATTTCCATCGCGGCGATAGCGTGCTAAATCTCCTGTTTTATATAGGCGTTTTCCTAGTTCTAAGGAACTGGAAATAAACTTTTCGTTTGTTAACTCTGGTTGATGCAAATAGCCTCGCGCTAATCCTACACCTCCAATGTGTAATTCGCCCGGAACACCAACAGGAACAGGTTGTAGATATCTATCTAGTATATATATTTGTGTATTGGCAATAGGACGACCGATAGGAACAATTCTCTCATTGCTATGCAGTTGACAAGCCCAGAAAGTTACATCAATACTAGCTTCAGTTGGCCCGTAAAGATTGTGCAGTTCTGCATCCAGACGAGCAAAGAATAATTGCTGAAGCTCAAAAGGAAGCGCTTCACCACTACAAATCACCCGCTTGATTATGTTGTTACATCTATTCAAAGATGGTTCTTCTAAGAAGATTTGCAGCATTGAGGGGACAAAGTGGAGTGTGGTGATTTGCTGCTGGGCAATCAATTCTACAAGATAAGCAGTATCTTGATGTCCTCTTGGTTTAGCAACAACTAACCGCGCACCTGTAAACAAGGGCCAGAAAAATTCCCAAACAGAAACATCAAAGCTAAATGGTGTTTTTTGTAGAACTCTGTCGGTTGCTGTTAACGGGTAAGCATCTTGCATCCAAAGCAAGCGGTTGCATAAACCAAGGTGAGTGTTCATCACTCCCTTGGGCTTTCCTGTAGAACCGGAGGTATAAATTACGTAAGCTAGGTTTTCTGAATTAACTTTACTGACTGGGTTTTCTTGAGTTTGCTGATTAATGAGTGTCTGAGTATTGGCATCTAAACAAACAACTTGGGCTTGGTTTGGCGGCAATTCTTGAGTTAGATGTTGTTGCACTAGTAGCACTGGTACTTGTGCATCTGTCAACATTAAAGCTAAACGTTCTTTAGGATAGCTAGGATCTAGTGGTAGGTATGCACCTCCGGCTTTCAAAATGGCTAGTAGTCCGATCGCCATTTCTAGTGAGCGTTCCATGCAGATACCAACAATTACCTCTGGTTTGACACCTAGCTTTTGCAAATAATGCGCTAACTGATTTGCTCGATTGTTTAACTCGCGGTAGGTTATTTCTTGGTTTTCAAAGACTACTGCTATAGCATCTGGTGTTTGTTCTACCTGCTGCTCAAATAGCTGATGAATACAGAGGTCAAGTGGATAGTTTATCTGGGTATTATTCCAATCAACTATTAACTGCTGTTTTTCAGTTGCCGTTAACAAAGGCATCTCTACAATACAAGAGTCGAGATTGGCAGTTATACCTTCCAACAAAGTTTGAAAATGCCCCAGCATCCGAGTCATAGTATCTGCGTTAAACAGATCAGTGTTGTACTCTAGGGTTGTCAGCAATCCTTGCTCTCTATCTTCGATAAACAAAGTCAAATCAAACTTTGCCGTCCCACTATAACCCTCTTCAGTGGTTATGGATATATCTGATAATTTTGGGGTCGGTAGAGGCATATTCTGGAGGACGAACATTACCTGAAATAGTGGGTTGTAACTCAGGTCTCGTGTCGGTTGTAGTGCCTCGACTAACTTCTCGAATGGCATGTCTTGGTGAACATAGCCAGCTAAGGCTGTTGACTTAACCCGTGTTAATAATTCTCTATAACTGGGTTCGCCAGAAAGGTCGGTACGCAGTACCAAAACATTGATAAATAATCCCATTAATGAATCAATTTCACTGCGGTTGCGGCTGGCAATTGGCGAACCCACGAGGATGTCTGTTTGGCCTGTGTACCGATAAAGTAAGATTTTGAAGGCTGTCAGCAAGGTCATAAACAAAGTTACGCCTTCTTGATGACTCAGCTTCTTGAGCGCGGTAGTCAGGGTTTGAGGCAGAATTAATTTAGCTTGAGCGCCTTTGAAGGTTTGAATTGGCGATGTCTGACGACAAGAAGCAAAGCTTCTACGCGGTCGGTCTGTTGGTAAATTCAATATAGGCAGTTCACCACCTAATTGCTGTTGCCAATATGTCAGTAGGGGTTGCATACGCTCATGTAACCACTGTCGCTGCCAAGATACAAAATCTAAATACTGGATGGGTAGTTCAGGCAGTGGTGAAGGTTTGCCATGAGAAAATGCCTCATACAATTCTGCCAATTCTCGGATGAGAATTCCCATAGACCAACCATCAGCAATAATGTGATGTAGGTTGAGGAGCAGTTTATATTCTTGGGAACCTAAGCGCAGAAGTTTAGCACACAAGAGTAGTTGACAAGACAAGTCGAACAGCTGTTGTGCGAATTCTGTGGCTATAGGTTGCCAGTCGTGTGAGGTTACATCCTCAACTGGCAAAGTTAACTTTACTGCTGTATTGATGACCTGAACTGGTTTGCCTTCATCTAAGATAAAGTTTGTCCGCAATACTTCGTGGCGACGGATAATTTCGTTCAGGCTTTGGGTTAGTGCTGCAACATTGACGTGTCCCGTTAAGCTAATAACAACAGGGATGTTATATGCAGGAGTATTAGGCGCTAACTGATTAATAAACCATAGTTGTTGTTGAGCCAAAGATAGAGGATGAGCAGATGTAGTTCTATGTATTTGAGTTATCGATACTGATGAGGTGGAAGTTGTTGTCAGGTGAGATAAGATTTTTGTAGAGAGCGATCGCGTACTCAAGTTTTCAAAGAAGTCTGCTACAGATATCTCAACTTCTAAGTCAGCCTCAATTCGGTTTTTTAACTCAAAAACTCTTAAAGAATCTAATCCCAAACTGCTTAACGGCTGTGTTGGGTTGACTTCATCGGGTGCTATTGTCAACACCCGCGCCACTTGCTCTATAAGATACGACTCTAATAATGGCTGAGACTCGCGGGGGGAAAGTGCCAAGAGTTCAGCACGTTGCAACCGATTTTCTTTTCCTGCAACCTCGACACTTTGGAGAATGCTACTGCCAATTACATCCAGCTTACCTGCCAGAAAATCTGCTTTCGTAGCACGGCGCTGAATCTTACCACTGGAGGTTTTGGGAATTGTACCGCCTTTAATTAGGACTACGCCATAGACTTGGACTTCATGTTCTTCAGTCACCGCCTGACGAATAGCTGCGGTTACTTCATCAATATTTGGTTTGGCGCGAAACTCCAACTCCTGAACTACAACGAGCTGTTCTTCATCACCAACTTCTACAGAAAAGGCTGCACTACTACCAGAACGTAACGATGAATGACTGCATTCTGTAGTTAGTTCTATATCCTGTGGGTAAATATTTCGACCGCGAATAATAATTAAATCTTTGGCTCTACCTGTAACAAAGAGTTCTCCATTGTCCAAAAAGCCTAAGTCGCCAGTACGTAGAAATGGCCCCTCTTGCGTATCTTTTAAATAGGCGTGGAAGGTTTGCTCTGTTTCCTCTGGACGATTCCAATAACCTTGACCAATACTTGGCCCTGATACCCAAATTTCCCCGACTTCATCTGCTTGGCAACGAGTCAAAGTCTCTGGATGAGCAATGATAATTTGCTGTTGCGGAATGCTTTGACCACAACTAACAAAGCTTTGGCTATCTTCAGTCTCTGCAATAGCTTCGATTACCTGATTTTTGGATAAGGCAGATTTTTCAACAGGTTTAACACGAGGTAAAACTGTTTTAATACTGCCGGAAACCATCAGGGTTGTCTCTGCCATGCCGTAACAGGGGTAAAAAGCTTCCTTACGAAAGCCACACTCAGCAAAAGTTTCTGCAAACCGTTCTAGAGTATCTTGTCGAATAGGTTCCGCACCGTTAAAAGCTACACTCCAACTGCTCAGATCAAGAGATGAGCGTTGTTCTGGGGTAATCTTTTGAATACACAGTTCATAGGCAAAATTAGGCCCGCCACTTGTGGTGCCTTTGTATCTAGAAATAGCCTGCAACCAGCGATAAGGACGTTGTAAAAAAGATGTTGGGGGCATTAAGATGCAAGGAAATCCACCATATAAAGGTTGCAATATCCCACCAATGAGTCCCATATCGTGGTACGTGGGTAGCCACGAAACAAATTTGCTGGTGGGAGAATGTTCCATGATTTGGTAAGTCGTGGCAGCATTGTGTAGCAAGTTGCCATGACCAAGCATTACGCCTTTAGGTGTGCCAGTAGAACCCGATGTATATTGTAGAAAAGCTAAAGTATTAATATTGATTAAAGGTTCTTGCCAAGAATTTTCTATACCTGGCGTTAAGTTATCTGTTGTTAGCCACTGAAGATTTCCGCAGTTGGTCTTATCTGCAAGTAGGGATTGGATTGTGGGGAGCAGAACTGTTGTAGTTAGAGCAGTTTTCGCTTGTGCATCAGCCACAATCGCTTCTATTCTCGGTGCTTTGCGCTGATTGCGCGGTGGGTAAGCCGGTATAGCTACTACGCCGGCATACAAACAACCAAAAAAAGCGACCAGATAATCTAATCCTGGTGGATACAGCAGTAAAGCACGTTCTCCACTTAATCCTAGTGCTTGTAGTTGTGCTGCGATCGCGCGAGAACACCTATCTAAATCTTGATAAGTCAGTGTTCTTTCTAGCGTTTCTCCATCTTGGAGGAATGTGAAAGCAACTATGTCTGGCTGGTGTATTGCTCTGTAACGTAGTAGATCAACAATCGTAGAACAGCTAAGGGAAACCTCTCCTACGCATAATTCATTAAAAGGTCGAGCCATTATACTTTTAAAACCCTGAAGCACACTAAAAATTTTTGATGGCGCCTAATAGCGCAAGGCGGAATTCTGTTAGACCGCACTCAGTTGCCAGATTGCCGTTGTCGTAAATGCGGATAAATCGCTAGGCTTTCCTGCAAATTTCAATGTAGTTTATTGCAAGTTATTTTCAATTAACTATCTCACCTTAATGCAATTTAGCCGAATTTACAATCCCAAAATAATAAATAGTATTTATCATTACACCAAAAATCTAATTAGTTTACTTTTTAATTAAATTTTTATATCTTTAGATAGATGACAAGTTTTTTTATGATTAATTCATCATCTGTGTATAACAACAACTACCTTCTCATATGGCTACTAAATAATCTAGAACCCTTGCTGGGATTTGATCTTCCGCTAAAAAATGCACATTCATGGCTCATCATGATCAATGATTAGGGGAACAGAGATTTTTGGGATACTTGCCCAAAGCCAGGTATTTATGATAAGTATTTTTAATAAAGTTGATTTTGATTAGGAAATATTTGCATTTAGCTAATGACTATTAGTTAAAAAAATATGCAAATTTATTGCAAGAGATGACAGTGTTGTTGCAAACAACATGACGTTTGCTATTGGGTGTGAGACAAAAAATGAAATTAGAGCAATTACTGCAAAGCCTGTTACTTACAAGCTCAGTTGTCGTATTAGCAACAACTCCAGCTAATAGCGAGGAGATACCAACTCAACAAGTGCAGCGCCACAGCAGATCAACTGGTGCGGGTACGAGTTCTTCCACTCCAGTACAGTTAGTTAAACTAAACACAGAGATTCCACAATTGAGTGAGATCAAACCTCCACTCATCAGTGCCGATAAGTTAGTGCAATCGCCAACGCCAGGTGAAGCAGGTTCTCAAAATGTTGTGGAAGTTACGGGAGTTAAGATTAATCCCATCGACAACAAACTGGAAATTATTCTAGAGACTCCGAGAGGAGAACAGTTGCAAGTAACACAAAAGGAGCAAGGCAATACATATATTGCTGACATTCCTTCATCGCAACTGCGCTTACCATCAGGAGGCAATACGTTCCGGCAAGAAAACCCCGTTGCAGGGATCACTGAAGTCACAGTAACGAACATTGATGCCAACAGTATCAGGGTGACAGTAATCGGTGAAGCGGGTGTACCAGTAGTAGAGCTATTTGATAGTGATGAGGGTCTAATTTTTGGTCTGACATCGGTTGCATCTTCAGCCCAAACTCCCCAGACTCCAGAGGTTCCACAGCAAACACCACAGACTTCTCAGACTCCAGAAGTACAACCAACACCACAGCCAGAAACCCAAACCGAACCGAGTGAAGCAGCAGCCGAGACAGAAGAACCGATAGAACTGGTAGTGACAGGTGAACAAGATGGATATAAAGTACCAAATGCTTCAAGTGCTACAAGAACCGATACTCCCATTCGAGACACTCCTGCATCAATTCAGGTAATTCCTCAACAGGTCTTAAAAGATCAGCAGGTGCTACGACTCCCCGAAGCTTTGCGTAACATTAGTGGTTACTCCGAAGAAGGTGGTTTTGGTGATACTAGAGAACAATTTAGCCTGCGAGGCTTTTCGGTTTCAGGTTTGTCAGACAGTCAGATATTTCAAGATGGTTTTAGAGTATTTAACCAGCAAGGTTTAATAGAAACTGCCAATCTTGAGCGAATTGAAATTCTCAAAGGCCCAGCTTCAATTCTGTTTGGTAGTCTAGAACCAGGCGGTATAGTTAATTTGGTGACAAAAAGACCTTTAGCGGAGCCTTATTATGGAGCTGAATTATCTATAGGCAGTGATGGATTCGTTCGTCCAACTCTTGATGTTTCAGGTCCACTAAATACAGATAAAACTGCACTTTATAGACTAAATACAGTTTATGAAACTGGAAGAAGGTGGAGGGGAAATTTTGATACTGATATCAGTCGATTCTTTATTGCACCTGTAGTGGATTTCAAGCTTGGCGATCGCACTGAGGTAACATTAGATTTAGACTATCTCAACGACGAGCGTCCTTTTGATCGGGGACTAATAGAGGTTAATGGCGGTGTAGCGGATATTCCCCGCGATCGCTTAGTCTTAAGTACCCCCAAAGATTTCCTCCGCCAAGAAAATCTTTCTACTGGCTATCGACTATCACACCAATTTAATGATGATTGGACTATTCGCAATGCCTTTCGTTATTCAAAAACAGATTACCTAGACTATCGAGCTGAAGCTAGAAGCTTAGATGATGAGACAGGTGAGCTTTCGGGCCGTTATTTCTTCTCTCGAGAAACTTATGAAGAAAGCTATGGACTACAAACAGATGTTGTCGGCAAATTTACAACAGGCTCAGTCAAGCATACTCTCGTATTTGGGGTTGATTTAACCAGAAATACATCTGATGGTAATGTCCGTAGAAGTGAAAACGGATTTATCCCATCAATCAATATTTTCAATCCAGTTTATCCAGATATTACTCGCCCCAATCGTTTAGAACTGAATTTAGCCCAAGATTATACAATCCGCACAGACCGACTTGGTATTTTCTTACAAGACCAAATTGCATTTACGGATAATCTGAAAATTTTAATTGGAGGCCGTTTCGATAGTGTAGACTTTCGCTATGATGACCCTGTTAGTGAATTTTTAGCAGAGCAGAGTCAGCAAGCGTTTAGTCCTCGTGTTGGTATTGTTTATCAACCAATTGAGCCAATTTCCCTTTATGCTAACTTCACCCAATCATTTAACCCCAACTACTTTGACATAACGGCCGATGGTTCACCGTTGGAACCAAGCCGCGCCACACAATATGAAGTTGGGATCAAAGGTGAGTTATTTGACGGTAGACTTGCAGCCACTCTTGCTGCTTACCAAATCACCAAGACTAACATTCCTACGACTGATCCTGATAATGAAGACTTTTCTGTTGCCATTGGTGAAGCTAGAAGTCGAGGGATTGAGTTAGATATTACAGGCGAAATTCTTCCAGGCTGGAAAATTATTGCTTCCTATGGTTACACAGATGCAATTATTACGGAAGATCAAAATATTGCGTCAGGGACTCGTCTTGCCAATGTTCCTAGAAACGCAGCTAGTCTTTGGACTAACTATGAGTTTCAACAAGGTTCTTTAGAAGGACTTGGTTTTGGATTTGGGATCTTTTATGTTGATCAAAAGTTTGGAGATGATACGAGTGACCCTTATTTTATTCCGAGTTATATCCGCACGGATGCGGCAATTTATTATCGACGCAATAACTGGCGAACTGGCATTAATATCAAGAACCTGTTTGATGTGACCTATTTTGAATCTGGTGCTAACGTTGGTAACTCCATTGAAGTAGGTGCGCCGTTAACAGTTATCGGGACATTGGCAGTGGAGTTTTAGATTGTCTCATACTTCAAGTTGAACCAAATCAACTTTTCTCAATGTATAAAATTCGTCGTGTGATAGGGTTATTATTTGGGTTGACGTTTCTGGCGATCGCTCTATTTTCTGTTGACGCTGGCAATTTATCTCAAAATTTGACTAAATCTCGTAATTTACAACCTCCGGAGTGCAGAATAGTCAAGCACCTCATGGGTGAAACCTGCGTTCCTATTAACCCACAACGGATAGTAGTACTAGACAATCTCAGCTTAGAAATCGCCCTTGTTTTGGGATTTAAACCCGTAGGTGCTGCTGCTTGGTTGGGAAATTTTCCCCCTTATTTACAGAAAAAAACTCAAGGAGTGGGAAGCATTGGTGATGCTGACCAACCCAACTTGGAAAAGATTCTGATGCTTAAGCCAGACATGATTCTTTTTGCCTCCCATGCCGCAGCCCAAGAAACCTTATACAATCAACTGTCCCAAATTGCACCGACAGTTGGCTACCGATGGTATGACGGCGTTTATCGTTGGCAGGAATGCTTTCAATCGTTCGCTGAAGCATTGGGTAAATCATCTGAGGCCGATATTGTCATAAATAATTATCAGCAAAGGGTAACAAAGTTAAGACAGGCATTAGGCGATCGCCTTTACACAACAGAGGTTTCCCTGGTGAGGATTTACCCAGATAGAATCCGCCTTCGAGGGGAAGGGCAACATCTATGTAGTAGAGTAATTCAGGATTTGGGCTTACCTCGTCCTCCTGCTCAAAAAAAGGGGATGGATATCTCGCTTGAGAGCATTAACTATGCAGACGGGGATGTGATCTTTCTGCAACAGCACGCACAAGCAAATAACTATCAACACATTACTAATCATCCCTTGTGGCGAAAACTGAATGCAGTTAAGTCGGGCAAAGTTTATGAGGTAGGTGATGATTATTGGCATGGTGGTAGCTACATCGCTGCCAATCTAATTCTTGATGATCTGTTTAAATATTTAGCAGAGTAACAGTAATAGTTATGCCTAAACACACTCTATTCGTTTGTAAATCTTGCCATATGTCTGATGAGGAACCATTAGACAATCAACATAAAGATGGTATACGTTTATTAGCGCAACTCAACACTTTATCTAGGGAAAAATGTCCATCATCACAACTGGATATTAAGCCTGTAGGATGTATGTGGGCTTGTGATCATGGCTGTGTTGCGGCTATTTCTAGCCCGAAAAAACCTACCTATCTCATCGTTGATCTTCGACCTGATGAAAGTGCTCCAGCATTACTGGAACTTATGGAACTGTACATCAGTAATAGCAAAGGAGGGATTCCTTATGAAAAAATCCGGGAACTGTTGCAACCTGATACTTTTGTGCAAATTCCTCCTATATTAATTGATGAAAATGCCGAATGATTATTACTAAAAATTATGCAATACAATTACATATCACCTCATACATTGCATTATGGCAGTTACCGCAATTCCTTTACCTTATTCTTAAGCCAGTCTCCAAAATACTGCTTGCTGATAGCTAAAGCTTTATGAAAATTGGACTACAGCAATACTGGAACTTACTTGTAGACTATCTCAATCCCCAAAAAGGAAGAGTTGCCAAATTTGCGATCGCTCTCCTCGCCAGCATCGGACTACAATTAGTCAACCCCCAAATTCTCCGTTATTTCATTGATACAGCCGTAGCTGGTGGTTCTGGACAGAGTTTATTCTTCGCCGCCTTACTATTTACTGGTGTAGCTTTAATTACTCAACTGATCACAATCGCTGCAACCTATTATGGCGAAAACGTTGCTTGGAGAGCCACCAACGCCTTACGTGCTGACTTAGTTGAGCATTGCTTGCAACTAGACTTATCCTTTCATAAATTCTCTACACCCGGTGAATTACTAGAGAGAGTAGACGGTGATGTTCACACTCTGTCGCAATTCTTCTCCAAATTTACCGTTTACATCTTGGGTAATTTGCTGTTGATGTCGGGTGTGATTGTAGTTCTATTTGCCGAAGATTGGCGTGCTGGTTTAGCGATCGCATTTTTTACTCTAACAGCATTATCTACTTTAATTCGTCTACGTTCTATTGCCGTTCCCCATTGGAGAAGTTATCGCCAAATTAGTGCTGATTTTTTTGGTTTCGTCGGTGAACAAATAGCCGGGATGGAAGATGTGCGGGCGAATGGAGCCAAAAGCTATGTTATGCACCGCTTCCACAAAATTTTGCAAGGCTGGTTACCTATCTTTCACAAAGCACGTTTTGCTAGTACTATTCTTTGGGGTACAACTAACGGTATCTTTACTTTAGGAACTGCGATCGCCTTAAGCGTTGGTGCCTACCTTTGGAGTCAAAATATTATTACCATTGGTACAGTATATCTACTGTACTATTACACCAATTTACTTAGTGAACCGATTGAGCAAATTCGCGACCAATTTGAAGACCTCCAACAAGCAGAAGCCAGTATTTATCGCATTCAAGATTTACTCAAAGTTAAATCTAAACTCACTAGAGAAGGCGAACAGCAACTTCCTCAAGGCGCACTTTCCGTAACTTTTGAGAACGTCTCATTTGGCTACAATGATCGAGAATTAGAGACTGGGGATTTGGTTCTGCAAGATATATCTTTTAATCTACCTGCTGGTCATTTACTGGGTTTACTAGGACGTACAGGTAGCGGTAAGTCTTCCCTGGCGCGGTTATTACTTAGGTTATATGATCCTCAATCAGGCTCAATTCGCTTGGGAGGAGTGCCCATTAACCAAACTCCTTTAACAGATTTACCTCAAAAAGTGGGATTAGTCACTCAAGATGTCCAATTGTTTCAAACTACAGTCCGTAATAATCTCACCTTTTTTAACCAGAATATCAGTGATGAACGCATATATGAAATCTTAGAAATCTTGGGATTGTCAGAATGGCTGCACTCATTACCCAAAGGCTTAGAAACAAATTTGGGGCCAGATAGTAGCGGCTTATCTGCGGGACAGGCCCAGTTACTCGCATTTACGAGAGTATTTCTCAAAGACCCTGGTTTAGTAATTCTAGACGAAGCCTCTTCTCGCCTCGATCCCATGACAGAAAAACTGATTGAAAAGGCTGTAGACAAGTTATTAGCTGGGCGTACAGGGATTATTATTGCTCATCGTTTAGCGACTGTAGAAAGAACAAATCAAATTTTAATTTTAGAACAGGGTCAAGTTATTGAATATGGCCAACGAGAAAAATTAATTAAAAATCCTCACTCACATTTCACAAAATTATTACAAACTGGTTTGACCGATTTATTAAACTAATACTCTTCTCTTTGTAAATTACGAATTACGAATTATAAAATATCATGGTGTCAATAAAAAAGCTCAGAGGTTGGGAATTATTATGGCAACTGATTTGGTACAAACCAAAATTATACACAATTGACTCCTGCTTCTGGATTTTAATTATGGGGTTGCCTGCCCTACCTGGATTAATTATCCGGGAATTCTTCAACAGCTTGACTAACAAGGCGCAATTCGGATTATCACCTTTGACTTTAATTGCATTATTACTAGCTCTGAATTCGGGACACATCGCGCTGATATTTGCGGGGCGTGTTACCAAAACTCAGCACCGTTTCATTATGCGGTCATTACTGCGACATAATTTGTTAGATCGCCTTTTTAAAAATCCTACAGCACGGCCAATGGTTGTTAGTAAAGAGGCTGAAAAAACTGTATCTCAGGGTGAAATAATTAGCTACTTCCGTGATGATGCTGAACAAGTAGAAGAAAATGTGGCATTGATATCAGAACTTTTAGGACAAGGTATATTTTCTGTTATTTCTTTAGTAATTTTATTAAGTATCAATGTCCAAATGACATTGTTTGTGTTTCTGCCAGTGGTGGGGATGGTAGTGATTGTTCAACGAGCAGAAACTCGTATTAAACAGTATAGAACAGCCAGCCGCGAAGCAACCGAAAAGGTGACAGGAATTTTAGGCGAAATATTTGGCTCAGTACAAGCGATTAAAGTAGCTGGAGCAGAAGAAAATGTGCTGGATTACTTTCGCACCCTCAATGATAAACGCCGCCATACGATGATTAAGGATAGCCTATTCAATGCTATTCTGAATTCTCTATTTCAAAATATGGTGAGTCTGGGGACAGGGATAATTCTGCTGTTGGCTTCCCAATTAATGCAGAGTGGTGTTGGTAAGTTGACAGTGGGTGACTTTGCTTTGTTTGTGTATAATCTTTCGTTTGTAACTAGCTTTTTTAATTTTCTCGGCGGCTTTATGGCTTTGTATAAGCACACAGAAGTTTCTTTTGAACGTATGGCTAGTTTACTGTCTGATGTATCAGTAGATACTTTGGTAGCTCCTAATCAACTTTATCTTAATGACCTGAATGGTCGCAAAAAACTCTTGCCCTCAGTAGAACAACCGTTGACGAATAAAAGCGATGCCTACGGCGAGCAAAGCGATAAGCTTGAGGGCATGGCTAGCGCTTACCGCCTGCAATCATTAAAAGTATCTAATTTAACTTATATTTATCCTGGTACTAACCAAGGAATTACAGATATTAGCTTTGAGATGCAGCGTGGTAGTTTGACTGTGATTACTGGTCAGATTGGTTCTGGCAAAACTACATTGCTGCGGCTATTGTTAGGATTATTACCTATGCAAAGTGGATGTATTTACTGGAATGGGCATCTTATTGAAGACCCCGCCAGTTTCTTTGTTCCACCTCGCAGTGCTTATACTCCCCAAATTCCTCAATTGTTTAGCTACACCCTGCGAGAAAATATTTTGTTGGGCTTGTCTAAAGATGATGAAGATATCGCTACAGCTTTAAACATGGCTGTGTTTGAGCAAGATTTAGCAACTATGAATGAAAGTCTAGAAACTTTAGTTGGTTCTAAAGGTGTGCGGCTTTCTGGTGGACAAATACAGCGTGTAGCAGCCGCACGGATGTTTGTGCGTCAACCGGAATTGTTGGTGTTTGATGACCTTTCTAGCGCTTTGGATGTAGAGACAGAATTGGCTTTATGGTCGCAAATATTCTTTAACAGCACAGAACCAGAGCAAAATAATTGGACACCGACCTGTCTTGTGGTTTCTCATCGGCCTTCAGTCTTGCGCCGCGCCGATCAGATTATTGTGATGAAAGCAGGGAGAGTGGAAGCGCAAGGGAAGTTAGATGAAATTCAGTAGACCGAAAACTTTTGCGATGCCATTAGCGGGCGTAATCGCTCTCCAATACAAGATTTAGCTTTCCTGTTTCGATTTCGTAGCGGTGGTTTGCCAACAATCACTGAATCTCTTTTTTTCTGCAACAGCGTCTGCATCGGCTTTCGGATTTAGCTTTGTTGTTTTCTTCCAACTGATGTCAGCTGCATCGAACAAGTCATAGTAACTTTGTTTTGACTCATAAACCACGTCGTATTCAAAAGCTAACTTATACTCTAGTTCTCCAAGCTCCCAACAGTCCTTGGTTTGCAACCATCTCAATACTTCTTCTCGTTGTTCGCTACTCAAGTAGCTTTTCTTTTCTTTGTGGTTTAACCGTAGTCCATCAACTCCATTCTGTTCATAGGCTTGTTTCCAACCTGTTATCGAGCCTAAAGACACATCTAAAATAGTTTGGACTTCTTCGTACAAGTAATCTTGGTTAAAATGGAACGCCCAATCTTATACTTAGCCATCACTAACCACGGCTTTGGACATACTACCCGCATGGCTTCTGTAGCTGCGACAATTCAAAAATTATGTCCAGAAGTTCTGCTAATTATGGTGACTACAGCCCCGCGCTGGTTGCTAGAGTGCTACATAGAAGGCGATTTTATCTATCGTCCCCGTGCATTTGATTTGGGTGTAGTGCAAACCGATAGTTTGACAATGGATAAAGTAGCGACTTTAGAAAAGTTGCTAGATATTAAGAAACAACAAAATTCGCTCATTGCTTCAGAAGTAAATTTTATCCGCCAAAATCGCGTTAATCTGATTTTGGCAGATATTCCCTTCCTTGCTCCTGGGTTTGCCAAAGGTGCAAATATTCCCTGCTGGATGATGAGTAACTTTGGCTGGGACTTTATCTACCGAGATTGGGGAGGTGAATTTACCGCAGTTGCAGATTGGATTAGTGATTGGTATTCAAAGTGCGATCGCTTATTTCGTCTTCCCTTCCACGAACCGATGCAGGCTTTTCACAATATCACAGATGTTGGCTTAACAGGCGGTTCCCCCCGTTATCCTGCTGATGATTTACGTTCTCTTTGGGGAATAACTGCACCAGTGGAAAAAACTATTTTGTTGACCTTTGGCGGCTTGGGTTTACAGCAAATTCCCTATGATAACCTGCGGCGGTTTCCAGATTGGCAATTTATCGTCTTAGATCAATCTGCCCCTAATTTACCTAATTTAGTGAAAATTAATGACCGCAAATACCGCCCTGTAGATTTTATGCCTATTTCTGGGCGAGTTGTTTCTAAACCTGGTTACAGTACTTTTGCTGAAGCCACACTATTAGGAGTACCCATTGTTACCATGCTACGTGAGGACTTTGCTGAAGCAACATTTCTAATAGAAGGCATAACAAATTATAACCAGCATCAAATCATCACCCCATCTGAGTTTTTTCAAGGGACTTGGGATTTTCTACGTGAGTTACCTCAATCGCCAAAGCAATCTGAACCAATTACTAAGGATGGTAATGAAGCGATCGCTCATTCTATTATCAACTATTTTCACAGTAATTAAACTTTACTGAATTTACAAGATCGAATAAACTGCTAGCTTTCCTATAAGGAGATTATAGCCGTTTTCAATTATGTAAAATACAGTAGGGGCGCACATCTGTGCCCTTTAAGCGCGTATTGCATACAAACGATAACAGCTATAAACTTTAGTGATATGGTGGGAAAATCATCCAAACTAAAAAATTAACGGTTATTAGTCAATAATCAATCAAATTTACAGATGACTCACTACCAAAAGTTACTAAAAATTTCCACCACTGGTAAATCTTTTTACAATATCACTGCGAAAATTGAAGCTACAGTTGCAGAATCAGGAGTTGAAACTGGTCTTTGTACTTTATTTTTACGCCACACTTCAGCCAGTTTAGTCATCCAAGAAAATGCCGATCCCGATGTACTTGTGGATTTAGCTAACTTTATGGCAAAACTCGTCCCAGAATCGGGAAAATACATCCATGATGCAGAAGGCCCCGATGATATGCCAGCACACATTCGTACTGCACTCACCCAAACTTCTGAACATATTCCCATTAATCGTGGTCATCTGGTACTGGGAACTTGGCAGGGAATTTATATTTGGGAACACCGCCAGCGCAGTCATTTAAGAGAATTGGTTGTTCACATTTCTGGATAGCTGATTCTCAAGTTTTATTTAAGGTGGAGTTTTATAGAGTTTAAATACTCTAGTTATCCTGCCTAGCCTTTGGGTATAATCTCATAAACTCGCGGTGATATGCATTAAAGAAATTTCGCCGTGATAGCTTTTTATTGAAAATTGATGATGCAAAATTAATCAGAATATAGACTAAAAATTTATGTAAATTTGTAAATTTAATAGTTAAGTTTATTTGTAATTATTTAATGTTCTAATTATTTTAATAT